>NZ_JACEQV010000019.1:0-106669 GCF_015356275.1 Pseudoalteromonas sp. PPB1
AAGCGAACATGAATATCCACAAATGTCTCCTTGGTTAACATAAAGTTCCCGCACAAATGTACGGATAATACCAAGTGGATCAGTTTTCGATGATCGTTAGTGGATCAGTTTTGCATGATCGGTGACAGCACTGAGTCAAGTTGGCGCGTCGCCTTTTATGAAGATGCTCACAGTAATTCGTCATTGCTTGCTTTCGCCCCACAGCGCCATGGAAGACCTTCGTAAATTGCGTAGTGAGCTTGAGCCAATTGTCTGGCTCTATTTGCAACCGTGTCAGCAATGGCTGGCTATCGCTGATATAACCCCGCTTATCTGCTCGCATGCATCGGCCTGTTAATTCAACTAGCTGTATGTAATAGGTCAGCTCAAACGGCAACCCTTTAAGCATGTGCTTTCTTGGGTTACCTGCAAAGTCAATTTTTTAAGTGACACCCACCGGTAAATCCACAGACCAATTGTGGGCAGGTTCAGTAAAGAAATGCAAGACTATCAAATGCTGCGCTTTCTATAAGCTCTGAGTAGTGAAAGTCGTAAGTTTAAGCACGAAATCCTGAAGAATAATCAGATTCGGACAATACAAATTCGCATCCAAGCCTCAACTTAGATAAATCGAAATGGTACTTACGGGAAGGTGTTAACCCAGCAACCGTTCGCACTGAGTCAAGTTCGCGCGTCGCCTTTTATGAAGATGCTCACAGTAATCCGTCATTGCTTGCTTTCGCCCTACCGCGCCATGAAAGACCTTCGTAAATTGCGCAGTAAGCTTGAGCCAGTTGTCTGGCTCTATTTGCAATCGTGTCAGCAATGGCTGGCTATCGCTGATATAACCCCGCTTATCTGCACGCATACATCGACCTGTTAATTCAACTAGCTGTATGTAATAGCTCAGCTCAAACGGCAACCCTTTAGGCATGTGCTTTCGTGGATTGCCCGCAAAACGCAGTAGGCTTTTGGGTTGCTTGCCTTGTTGTGCATGCTCAATACGCTTTTTAATGCTGGTGTAATCTGACGTTTCCGGTGTATCTGCCATTTTGGCTCTGACTGGGTTCAGATCAACATAAGCCAGGCACGCTGCCAATGCCGCTTCATCCAACAAAGCCTGTGACTTGAATCGCCCTTCCCAAAACCGGCCTGTGCAACCATCTTCTTTATTGGCCCTGCGGGCAATGTCTTCATTGAGCACCCGCATAAACCAGCTGATACTCGATAGCCGGAGCCTGAATTTAGCAACATCAGCTGCCAGCATACTATACTCGGATGCGCTCAGCTCTTCACCACTAATGAACTTGTGCGTCAACCAGTTGCCTTTAAACAGTTTATGCCAGCGAAGCACTATTGCTCGGTCTGATATCCTTTGTGCTTTTTTATCATCCACATACAACACAACGTGCGTATGATTGCTCATAACAGCATAGCCACACACATCAATGCAAAATACCTTCGCAAGGGTCAGCAATTTTTCCTCAACCCAGTCTCGCCGATGTTCATAAGACTTGCCCGTGACGCGGTCTTTACCGCACAGAAATGCCCGGCGAACACACCGGGATATACAGTGGTAGTACTTAGTGTCTGATAAGCTGACCTGCTTCTTCCTTGCAGTTGGCATACTTTGTCATCCTCAATCCATTGAGTATTGTCTAAAGGTAGACGATGTACATTCCGCACGCCAGTTTCGGGTGGGTGTCTCTGTTTGTCTCTTCAACACACCGGGATATGCAGTGGTAATACTTAGTATCTGATAAGCAGACCTGCTTCTTCCTTGCAGTTGGCATAATTTGTCATTCTCAATCCATTGAGCATTACCTAAAGGTAGACGACGTACATTCCGCACGCCAATTTTAGGTGGGTGTCTCTGTTTGCCATACTCAGTTTGGCGCATTGACGCCGATTTAGGAGCGTCCATCTCAATCACCCACCAGTAAATTCACAGACCAATTGTGGGCAGGTTCAATAAAGAAATGCAAGACTATCAAATGCTGCGCTTCAATCTAGAACATAGGTACATTCCGCACGCCAAAAATCCCGCACCGCAATGGCTTGTTAGGTACAACCTTATCCGTCAATGTCAAATTATAAGTGACACCCACCATTAAATTCACGGACCCATTGTGGGCAGGTTCAATAAAGAAATGCAAGACTATCAAATGCTGCGCTTTCTATAAGCTCCGATTCGTGAAAGTCGTAAGTTTAAGCACGAAATCCTGAAGAATAATCAGATTCGGACAATACGAGAACGTACCCAAACCTGAGCTTGGATAAATCGAGATGGTACAATTTAAGGAAAGGTGTTAACCCAGTTAACGCTCGCACTGAGCCAAGTTGGCGCGTCGCCTTTTGTGAAGATTCTCACAGTAATCTGTCATCGCTTGCTTGCGCCCTACCGCGCCATGAAAGACCTTCGTAAATTGCGTAGTGAGCTTGAGCCAGTTGTCTGGCTCTATTTTCAATCGTGTCAGCAGTGGCTGACTATCGCTGATACAACCCCGCTTATCTGCACGCATGCATCGACCTGTTAATTCAACCAGCTGTATGTAATAGGTCAGCTCAAAGGGCAGTCCTTTGGGCATGTGTTTTCTTGGGTTACCTGCAAAGCGCAGTAAGCTCTTAGGTTGCTTTCCTTGCCGTGCATAATCAATACGCTTTTTAATGCTGGTGTAATCTGACGTTTCCGGTGTATCTGCCATTTTGGCTCTGACTGGGTTCAGGTCAACATACGCCAGGCACGCTGCCAGTGCTGCTTCATCCAGTAAGGCCTGTGACTTAAATCGCCCTTCCCAAAACCGGCCTGTACAACCATCTTCTTTATTGGCTTTACGGGCAATGTCTTCATTCAACACCCGCATGAACCAGCTGATGCTCGCAAGGCGTATTCTGAACTCTCTGATGTCTCCATCAAGCATATTGCGCTCTGACTCGCTCAGCGCATCACCATTGATAAATTTGTGCGTCAACCAGTTACCCTTAAACAACTTATGCCAGCGAAGTACGATTGCTTTATCTGTTAACCTTTGTGCTTTCTTATCATCTACATACAGCACAATATGCGTGTGATTGCTCATCACCGCGTAGCCACACACATCAATGCAAAACACCTTCGCAAGGGTCAGCAATTTTTCCTCGACCCAATCTCGACGATGTTCAAAAGACTTGCCCGTTACGCGGTCTACGCCGCACAGAAATGCCCGGCGAACACACCGGGATATGCAGTGGTAATACTTAGTATCTGATAAGCTGACCTGCTTATTCCTTGCAGTTGGCATACTTTGTCATCCTCAATCCATTGAGTATTGTCTAAAGGTAGACGACGTACATTCCGCACGTCAATTTCGGGTGGGTGTCTCTGTTTGTCATCTGGTGTCTCTGTTTGTCATTGTTAGGCATGTAGCTAGCTCATGCTGATAAATCACAAGCCGAAGAACATACGGCGAGCATCATCTTTGTGAAGGTCGTGCTTTGCTATGTGGTAGTTTTTAGCCTCCACGCTTTCTGAAAACAACTTAAATGGAAGTTCATCAAAGCATATCTCAGCTACCACCCCACTAAAGTCTTTGTCATAGCAGTCTTGCAGGACTTTCAAATTAGTAGACGGAAAACTATCTTTAAATTCTTTATTAAACTCTGGGTAGAAATAGCGTATTAAAGAAGCCTCATATAACGTTATTCGTTCTTGTTCAGTAGTATTAAACAACTTATCAAGACCAGCCTTAATTCTTGAAGGCCCTTCTTCTGTGTTTTTAGCAAAAGGGTTCATCATGGTGATTAGTTGATTATTGGGTTGTATTGCCAATAACAGCAACGACAAGCGGTAGCCAGCCGGAATACCTTTTAGAGATATCTTTTGTAGCGTTTCATGCTTAAGAAGCCGATCAATTGCATTTCTTGAACCATCTTTACCATACGCTTGACCGATGTATTTAACCTCAAAATTGACTCGGTTTGTTTGGGCTGATAGTTGTGCTTGAATATAGTTATCATCTGGCCAAGATCGCTGTCCATTAGGACCTTCAACGTAGATCAGCTCCCCATCTGATTTCAGGTTAAAACCTTCGGGCAATTCCAAATGGAGATTACATTCTTGCCCACTAATTTTGTAACTTAGAATCAATACATTTTTTTCTTGTTTAGCATCAACGAAGTCAATTACTGGGGTGAGACCAATAAGATAAATATGGCAAGTTTCTATGACTTCCATTAGGGGGTTGAGTGTTTCCTTATCGTAAATTCCCTCAGCAGGAATTGTGCAATAACTTAAGGCATACATTCCCAATGAATGCTCGATATCATAAAGCTTATCCGCCATTAACTTCTGTAAGTCAGGTTTTTTGACCATTGCAGTCCTTCGTAGATATTTCTCTCGATTTTGTACTTTAGCAATTTTCTTTCTTATCCGTTTTCGTTCTTTCTCGGCTAATCGTGTATGCCTACTCATAGCTCACCATTGCCTAACAACTTATTCGCCCCACGTTGATAGTTCAAAACACACCAAAGCGGCTCATGTCACATACCTTCATAATTCCACTAATAATTGCTAATGTAAACAAAAAGATAGCATAGCATTAAATTACACTTTATCACCTTACCCCAAACGGTGAGTAATAATGTTATAGGACAAAATCAAGCACTTTGTACAAAAATAGCATAACTTTGTCCGTTCTTCGCTCAAAGCCGAACTTAACGCATTAACGTCAGCTCGTTATGGAGCACAAACGACTAATAACCAAACCCCGCTTTTAACACAAAAAACTGCCAGATTAAGCTATATCAGCCAAACCTGACAGTTCAAATTAAAACTTATTCAAATTAAGCAACAGTTTGCGACTTCTTAATAATGGAAAACAGCTGGTCTTTTAGGTGAAGACGCTGCTTTTTGAGTGTTTCCAGATAAGCGTCAGAGGTGTTTTCTGCGCCGGTTTCTATGCGATGTACCTCGTGATCGCACTCATGGTATTCTTTAAACAAACGAGCAAAGTGTGCGTCGTTCATTTTCAGGTGGTGGATCTCTTCTTTGTATTCAGGAAACTCGTGGTGCAGATCATGTTTTTCAATTGTCATAATACGGTCCTTTCTATTTTGCGCATTTAATACAAGTCGTTGTGTAAGGCAGAGCGTTTAAACGCTCCGGGTTGATTTGTTCTTCACAATGCTGACACAAGCCATAAGCCCCCTGCTCTATACGCAGTATCGCCTGATTAACCATTACCAGCTCTTGCTTCGCTTCCTGGTGAATTTCGTCCAGTACATCGTCGTTTTCACGCTCTGTATTTTGCTCTGCGAAGTTGGCCGACCGGCCCTTTCTGAAATCGGCTTCAATGGCGGCTATCCGTTGACTCAGTTCGTTTTGTTTGGTTTTGAGAAAACTATTTAGTTGGTCAGCAGTCATGATGTTCTCCTTTGTTAAACTCATCATAACGCGCTACTTTTAAGGCTCTTTGATCTGGCACAAGGTTAAGGAGTGGGCAATAAAAAACCCGACACTGGGTCGGGTTTTTGGTGCTATAGGTTAGACAAATCTAGACATATTCAACTTCGATGATGTCGTATTCAACGCTACCGTTAGGAGTTTGAATGCTCACTGAATCATCCAGTTCTTTTCCAATCAGACCACGTGCAATTGGCGAGTTAACTGAGATCAGATTGTTTTTAATATCTGCCTCATCATCACCTACGATTTTGTAGGTCACTTCCTCGTCCGTATCAACATTGACTATGGTCACCGTGCTGCCAAAGATCACTTTGCCATTGTTTGCCATTTTAGTGACGTCAATGACCTGTGATGTTGACAGCTTGGCTTCAATTTCCTGGATGCGGCCTTCACAGAATCCCTGCTGCTCACGTGCAGCATGGTACTCGGCGTTTTCTTTCAGATCGCCGTGTTCACGGGCTTCCGCGATATCGGCAACGATCTTTGGACGGACGACTTTCTTTAAGTGGTTCAGTTCTTCACGAAGCATTTCTTCGCCTCGTACTGTCATCGGAATTGATTGCATAGTATCTCACTCATTGCCAGAGCTTACGCTCTGGCCTTGTTCTTCTTAGTTCAAACGCTGGTGTAGCTCCTGAACAGAGTTTACAGAACTTCTGTCATCAGCCTCATTAGCTGTACAGTTTGCAAACGCTGCATTGAGCGTAGTGGTGTAGTTAGTCTTATGCTGAAGTGCACCACGACGTAACACCTTCGAATCTTCGATAGCCTGACGGCCTTCTGTGGTATTAACAATGTAGCTGTACTCACCATTCTTGATGCGGTCAAGAATGTGCGGACGACCTTCGAATACCTTGTTTACGCGACGTACTTCGATGCCGGCGTCTTCCAGAGCTTGTGCTGTACCTTTGGTTGCATCCAGCTCAAAGCCAATGGCTTTCATGGTCTTAGCCAACTCAACAACACGTGCCTTGTCACCATTGCGAACAGATAGTAGCGCGCGACCACCACGTGGTAAAGCGTTTGATGCACCTAATTGCGCTTTTGCGAAGGCTTCGGCGAAGTTTTCACCAACACCCATCACTTCACCCGTAGAACGCATCTCTGGGCCACGCATTGGGTCAACACCCTGGAACTTAGCAAATGGCAGTACTACTTCTTTTACGCTGTAGTAAGGTGGGATAACTTCTTTCGTCACGCCCTGGCTTTCCAAAGACTGGCCAACCATACAACGTGCTGCCACTTTTGCCAGCGCAACACCGGTTGCTTTAGAAACAAACGGCACGGTACGCGCAGCACGCGGGTTCACTTCAATCAGGTAAACCTGACCGTCTTTGACTGCGAACTGAGTATTCATCAGACCAACCACGCCCAGCTCAAGTGCCATGTCACGCACTTGCTTGCGCATTACGTCCTGGATTTCCTGAGACAAAGAGTGTGCTGGCAATGAACAAGCTGAGTCACCAGAGTGAACACCGGCTTGTTCAATGTGTTCCATGATACCGCCAATGATGACGTTCTCACCGTCACAGATCGCATCAACGTCTACTTCAATGGCGTCATCCAGGAAACGGTCCAGCAGTACTGGTGCTTCGTTGGACACAGATACCGCTTCGGTCATATAGCGACGCAGGTCATCTTCGTCATACACGATTTCCATCGCACGACCACCCAGCACATAAGAAGGACGTACAACCAGTGGGAAGCCGATTTCCTGAGATTTCGCAATCGCTTCTTCCAGTGACGTGACCGTTGCGTTTTCAGGCTGAAGCAGATCAAGACGCTCAACCAGCTGTTGGAAACGCTCACGGTCTTCCGCGCGATCGATTGCGTCAGGAGAAGTACCAATTACAGGCACGCCATTTGCTTCAAGGTCACGGGCCAGTTTCAGTGGTGTTTGACCACCGTACTGAACAATCACACCTTTAGGCTTTTCAACGCGAACGATTTCAAGCACATCTTCCAATGTGATTGGCTCGAAGAACAGACGATCTGACGTATCGTAGTCAGTTGAAACCGTTTCAGGGTTACAGTTAACCATGATGGTCTCGTAGCCATCTTCACGCATTGCCAGCGCAGCGTGTACACAGCAGTAATCGAACTCGATGCCCTGACCGATACGGTTAGGACCACCACCAATTACCATGATTTTATCTTTGTCAGATGGTGCCGCTTCACACTCTTCATCGTAAGATGAGTACATGTAAGCCGTGTCTGAGCTGAATTCTGCTGCACAAGTATCAACGCGCTTATAAACCGGCAGGATATCCAGCTGGTGACGCTTCTTGCGAATTTCTTTTTCAGACACACCGGCAATCTCTGCGATGCGCGGATCTGAGAAACCTTTACGCTTCAGGCGACGCAGGAAGTCTTTGTTCAGACCGGCCATGCCCACTTCAGCGATGGTTGCTTCGTCTTTCAGAATGTCTTCAATCTGAACCAGGTACCAGCGGTCAACTTTGGTCAGCTCGAACACTTCTTCTACGCTCATACCGTGACGCATTGCATCGGCGATGTACCAGATACGCTCTGCGCCTGGCTCACGTAGTTCACGAATAATGGTTTCTTTCGCTTTCGGGTCGTCCAGTGCAACAATTGGGTTAAGACCTGTTGCGCCCACTTCCAGACCACGAAGTGCTTTTTGTAGTGATTCTTGCTGGTTACGACCAATGGCCATCACCTCTCCCACTGACTTCATCTGTGTAGTCAGACGGTCGTTAGCGCCGGCGAACTTCTCGAAGTTAAAGCGTGGGATCTTAGTTACAACGTAATCGATTGACGGTTCGAATGACGCAGGGGTTGCACCGCCTGTGATGTCATTTTGTAGCTCGTCCAGGGTGTAACCCACTGCCAGCTTAGCTGCAATCTTAGCGATCGGGAAACCGGTTGCTTTAGACGCCAGTGCTGATGAACGCGATACACGCGGGTTCATTTCAATGATAACCATACGGCCATCGTCCGGGTTAACACCGAACTGAACGTTTGAACCACCCGTTTCTACGCCGATCTCTCGCAGAACCGCCATCGAGGCGTTACGCATGATCTGATATTCTTTGTCAGTCAGCGTTTGTGCGGGTGCAACTGTGATTGAGTCACCAGTATGAACACCCATAGGGTCGAAGTTCTCGATAGAACACACAATGATGCAGTTGTCGTTTTTGTCACGCACAACTTCCATTTCGTATTCTTTCCAGCCCAGCAAGCTCTCGTCGATCAACAGCTCGTTGGTCGGAGACAAATCAAGACCACGGGTACAGATTTCGTCAAACTCTTCCATGTTGTAAGCAACACCACCACCGGTACCACCCATGGTGAAAGAAGGACGAATGATACACGGGAAACCAATGCGCGACAGTACGTCGTGCGCTTCATCCATTGAGTGTGCAATCTCGGCACGAGGACACTCAAGGCCAATGTTCTTCATCGCAACGTCGAAGCGCTCGCGGTTCTCAGCTTTGTCGATGGCATCCGCAGTTGCACCGATCAGCTCAACACCGTGCTTAGCCAGTACACCATGCTTGTCCAGATCAAGCGCACAGTTCAGCGCAGTCTGGCCACCCATAGTCGGTAGTACCGCATCTGGCTTTTCTTTTTCAATGATTTTCTCAACCACTTCCCAGTGAATTGGCTCGATGTAAGTCGCATCTGCCATTTCCGGGTCAGTCATGATGGTTGCCGGGTTTGAGTTAACCAGAATAACCCGGTAGCCCTCTTCTCTCAGCGCTTTACACGCCTGAGCACCAGAGTAGTCAAACTCACAGGCTTGGCCGATGACGATTGGGCCTGCGCCCAGGATCAGTATGCTGTTTAAGTCGGTACGTTTTGGCATTGTTACTCCGGTTCTAATTAGGCTTTACGTGCTTGCATTAATTCAATGAAGTGGTCGAACAGCGGCGCTGCATCGTGCGGACCCGGGCTCGCTTCAGGGTGACCCTGGAAGCTGAAAGCCGGCTTGTCAGTACGATGAATGCCCTGCAAGGTACCGTCGAACAACGATTTATGCGTTGCACGCAGGTTATCTGGCAAAGTGGCCTCGTCCGCTGCGAAACCATGGTTCTGTGCAGTGATCATTACCACGTCACGCTCCAGGTCTTTCACCGGGTGGTTACCGCCATGGTGACCGAATTTCATTTTCACCGTTTGTGCACCTGATGCCAGCGCCAGTAACTGATGGCCCAAACAAATGCCAAAGATAGGCGTATCAGTTTCTAAGAAGGCTTTAATCGCATCGATTGCATAAGTACATGGCTCAGGGTCACCAGGGCCATTTGACAGGAAAATACCGTCTGGATTCATCGCCAGCACTTCTGCAGCGGAGGTTTCTGCAGGTACTACTGTCAGTTTACAGCCACGGTCAACCAACATACGAAGAATGTTCTTTTTCACACCAAAATCATACGCTACAACATGAAATTTTTCTTCCTCAGAACTCAGAGTCTGGAAGCCCTGACCTAAAGTCCAGCTACCTTCACGCCACTCATAAGTCTGTTCTGTTGTAACGACTTTCGCTAAATCCATCCCTTTAAGGCCTGGGAACGCTTTTGCCGCTTCCAGTGCCTGCTGCTCATCAATCTCATCGCCCGCGATGATGCAGCCATTTTGAGCGCCCTTATCACGCAGGATACGCGTCAGCTTACGCGTATCTATATCGGCAATCCCAAGGATATTGCGTGCTTTTAAGTAGTCACTTAACGATTGCTCGTTACGGAAATTACTTGCAAGCAATGGCAAATCCCGAATTACCAGACCCTTAGCCCAGATTTTATCTGCTTCTTCATCCTCACTATTAGTACCGGTATTCCCGATGTGCGGATAAGTCAGCGTCACAATCTGTTCTGCATAAGAAGGATCCGTCAAAATTTCTTGATATCCCGTCATAGACGTATTGAATACTACCTCACCAACGGACAGGCCGTCAGCGCCGATGGCAGTACCGCGAAACACAGTGCCGTCTTCAAGGACTAAGAGAGCGGATTTAGTCAAGTTAACCTCCTAGATAGTAAAAAACGGGAGCAAGCCAGCGCTTATCTTCCCGTCTACAAAGCGCTTGGTAACACGCAGTTATTAAAATTTTGGCAAATTCGTTATAGTCTACAGCACATTCTTAGATTCGTCTAATAATTCACGTAAAAAATAAAAAAATAAGGTTTTTAGCGACTTTTTATAACGAACACGCTAAAATAGTAAGCTTACTTCTTCAATCCAAGCACATCTTGCATGGAATAAAGTCCGTTTGGCTTATCTTTTAACCACTGTGCAGCCCTTACAGCACCTGATGCGAAGGTTAATCTTGATGTTGCTTTGTGTGTTAATTCCAGCCTTTCTCCCATGGTAGCAAAATAAGCTGTGTGTTCACCAACTATATCGCCAGCTCTGACCACTGAATAGCCAATTTCTTGTTGACTTTTCGCCTCATGTACCTGAGTTCGGTCATAGCGTGCAACCTGCTCATGATCCCAGCCTTTTGCCTCTGCAATGGCTTCACCAATCGCCAGTGCGGTGCCCGACGGCGCGTCTACTTTGTTACGGTGGTGGGCTTCAAAAATTTCAATGTCCATTTCATCTGCAAGCTTTGTCGCGGCGGTCTGTACCAGGTCCAGCATCAGGGTTACACCCACGCTAAAATTACGTGCAAAGACGATCGGAATAGACTGTGAGGCGGATTCCAGTTCCTGCATTTGCTTCGGGCTCAGGCCGGTTGTGCCAATCACCATTGGTATGTTATTCGCGACAGCTTGTTGCAGGTGGCCGAGCATGCCTTCTGGTAGTGTAAAGTCGATCAGTACATCCAGCTCATCGCCCAGTTGTTGCTCAGCGCTAAAAGTTGACCCGGCCGGCGCTTGCGGCTGTAAATTAGCAATGGGCTGAGCCAGATGTGGCGATGATGCTCTGACAAACGCGCCACCTAACTGGCAATGTTGAGACTGTTGGACTGCTTCAATCAGCGCCAGACCCATGCGGCCATTGGCGCCAAAAATACCGATTTTCGTCATATTGCGGTTTTCCTTTGTATAAGATTTTCCACCCTGTTCAGTGGTACGGAAACGTATTTTCCCGATTTTCAGCGCAAGAGAGATAAGCCCAGTCACCCAGCTTTTTAGTTGGATGATTAATTTTGTGGCCTAGAGTTTACCCGATCTCTGTGTCATAGTCAGTTGACAATAATACTAATCTATCCCGTCATGGACCGCTGTGAAGCAGGCCTGATTAATACTTCGAGTAAGACTGGCTTTACCAAAAAGGCGTTTCATCCGCTGTAAATCATGTCGATGTGCTCAGCGCACACTCCGTTACCGGGAAGATAAACATAATAACGAAACACCATGGACTTTGGACGTCTAACCATATAAACTTCCGCCCTCGCCGATTTCAATTATTGCGGGCGACGTAGTTTAAATGCAGCTAATAATGGATCCGTTGGCTGTGGTTAGTTTTTGGGGAGTGCTATGCAGCCAAACTTAAATCACACACAAGCAAAGCTTTCTTTGCTACCTCTTTTAACCTTTGTTGGCCTATTCCTGGGCGCGGGTCTGTACCTGCAATCACAGGGGGTCGATTATGCTTTCTATCAGTTACCTGCACCGGTAGCCATTTTGCCAGCCATAGTGCTCGCGTTTTGGATCAACAAAGGCACCATCAACCAGAGCGTTGAAACCTTTATCAAAGGTGCCGGGCACAGCAATATCATCACCATGTGTTTAATCTACTTGCTTGCCGGCGCCTTTTCGTCGGTGGCCAGTGCCACAGGAGGCGTTGACGCAGTGGTCAATGCCGGCTTATCGCTGATCCCACCCAGTCTGCTATTACCCGGGCTGTTTTTAATTGCGGCCGTGGTTTCAACCGCCATGGGGACGTCCATGGGTACCATAGGTGCCATCGGCCCCATTGCTTACGCTGTCTCCGTCAAAACCGGGATCGATCCGGCTCTGATGGCCGGTACCATAGTCTCAGGCGCGATGTTTGGAGATAACTTATCGATTATTTCTGACACCACCATAGCGGCAACCCGTACTCAGGGCTGTGAAATGAAAGACAAATTCAGGGAAAACCTGAAAATTGCTCTGCCTGCAGCTGCACTCACCGTCGCCTTATTAGTGTTCCTGACACCTGAGCCACAAGCTGTTGAAACCAAGCCTTTTGACTGGCTGCTGGTGCTGCCTTATGCGTTTATTTTGGTACTTGCTGTAGTGGGCATTAACGTTTTTGTGGTGCTCTTTAGTGGCATTATTTTCGCCGCCCTGATGGGATTCACCGGTGATTACCAGGGCGCTGCCTTTGTCAAAGACGTGTATAAAGGCTTCAGTGACATGCAAGAGATTTTCCTGCTCTCCATGTTCATTGGCGGTTTGTCTGAATTTATTCGCGTTAATGGTGGACTGGATTACCTGGCACATAAAATCCAGGCAATCACTGCGCTCATCGCCAAATGGCACAGAAAAGTGGCAGACCAACTGGGCATTGCAGCGCTCGTCCTGACCAGCAACCTGTGTATTGCGAACAACACTGTCAGTATCATTGTTGCAGGGCCCGTTGCTAAAAAGCTGGCCGATGATGGAAAGATATCAGGCAAACGTTCAGCCAGCCTGCTGGATATTTTTGCCTGTGTGATGCAGGGCTCCCTCCCTTATGGCGCACAAGCGCTGTTACTGGGCGCAACCTTTAAGATCAGCCCGTGGGAAGTGTCTACCTCGTCTTTTTACTGCTTTATTCTGGCATTTACAGCGGTCGCTGTGATTTGTATTCGTCGTCATAAAGACTGATACTTCAATGGCATCCAAGCGGATGCCATTCATTCCCCCGCATTAATAAATTATTAGTTTTTTATTCCTTTTCTGTAGTATTTTGCGTATATAATTCAGCTGTTTATAACCCCACAAACATGAGAAACAATGAAAACACCTATTTTTACTGCGCTCACACTGGGATTTACGCTCACAGCAACCTCGGTCACTGCCGCGGACTGGAGTAACACGCAATTACACATTAACCATGGCGAGTTCAAAAACCCGTTTAGTCAGCAAAAAGCAAATCAGACAATCTACTCCCTGCAACATGCCTCGGGCTACCGCTACGGCGATAACTTTTTCTTCATCGATTACAGTACAGATGACCTGGATGATGGTCATCAGGATGGCGACTTTTACGGCGAATGGTATTCGACTTTTAGCCTGGGGAAACTGGCGGGCCTGAAGTTTAATGACTCACCATTACAAGACGTTGGCATTGTGATGGGCTTTAACGCCGCCGGTGATGCCAAAGTCATGAAATACCTGCCAGGCGTAAAGCTGTCCTGGAACCTCGAAGGGTTTAATTTCTTCGCAACCACTTTAACTGCCTACATCGATGACAGCCGCGGCGTTAAAGCCGGTGGCGCACCGAAAGAAACCAACAGTTACATACTGGATGTGGCCTGGAGCTATCCATTCTCTTTAGGCGACCACAAGTTTGAATTCACCGGTCACGTTGAATACCTCACAGGTCGTGATAATGAAGTCGGTGGCGACGTGAACAACTGGCTACTGGCACAGCCTATTTTACGCTGGGATCTGGGTCACGCGCTGGAGATGCCTGAAAACCAGCTCATGCTCGGTCTCGAATGGCAATACTGGCAAAATAAACTGGGCACTGACACCGACGAATCTGTCCCCCAGATCCACCTTGCCTGGACGTTTTAAGCCACACAGTTTGACCGGGTCCTCTGTTCAGGCCCGGCTGATACCAATTTCACTTAATACCTAGTCTATTTGAAGGAGCAAATAGGGCGCTAACAGCGTTAAAAATTTCTCATTTAGAAAAACTAAATAGCAAAATTTCTGCCTTGTTATCGACCCTATTTTCTCGCCTCAAAATAGATCACTTAATTAAGTAAATTGGTATTGCTCACTTCACTTTTTAAATACGCCTTCTGAGTATTCCTGAATAAAAAACGGACAAAGATCATTGTCACAGAACATACCATACTGTATGGTATGTTCATTCATTACAAGAAGGAGTTGTTTTATGTTCAGTCATATCATTAGCTTGACCCCTGAGCCCGATCGTCTTCAGGCGAAAGCAGGCCCACACCATTTTCGTGATGCATTGCAAATTGCGCTCGACACCCCCTCCCTGACTCCCAGTCAGCTGCAATACCGGATCTTTAATACAATGCCCGGCTGGGTCACACAGCTGATGCGACTCAGAAACAAGCTGGTCGCAGTATTTGGCTTTTCCACAGGACAAGAGACCATGACCCCCGCCAGTGATGAACTTGCAGTAGGCGATCAGGCAGGTTTTCTGAACGTGTGTGAGAAATACCCGGAGGAGATCATCAGTTACTCGGAAGATCGCCACATGGTCTTTTATCTCAGTGTAAAAAAACAGCAAAGCTCCGTGATTGTATCCACTTTGGTCAACCCAAAGACCCTAGCGGGGCGCATATACCTCAATGCCATCTTACCCTTTCATTATGTCGTTGCTCGCAGTGTTATCCAGAGTGCCAAGAAGGCGGGCAGATTATGAGCGATGCAAAACAAGGCTGGCTGGCATTTGCCTTAAAAACGCTGATCAGCAGTGGCCCTGATGCCCTGACAATAGACCGACTATGCGCCCGTAAAAAAGTGACTAAAGGCTCTTTTTATCATCATTTTAAAAATCGCCAGGCATTCATAGACGCACTCATGACATACTGGTATGAACAGGCTACAACACGTCTGATCGCCATTGCCGATACGCAGCCCTGCCCACTGACCAGACTGGAACGTCTTGATGAGGCCATCGCAGCCACAGACATTGAAGCCGAATTGCATATTCGCGCCTGGGCACTGAAAGATGCCAGCATCCAGCACCATTTGTGTACCATAGACGAACAGCGCCAGCACTACCTTAAAACCTGCTATCTCGAGCTAGGCCTGGACCAAACGCGCGCAGAACACCTGGCAACAACCAGCTATGCCAGCTTTCTCGGGCTCCAGCAGCTCTATCCTCGCCTGTCCGTTCAGGACTGTCTGGCACTGAGCTCACAACAGGCAAAAACGCAACTGAAGGAACTATTATGAAACCCTCCTATTTCATGAGTTATGGCCTGATTGCCATCGGCCTGCTACATAACCTGGTAGGTTTATTGATGGGCTGGGAGGTGCTTACTGCAATGCATCAGGATGGCTGGTTCGCAAGCACCATAAAACAAGACATGATGTTATTTGACCGCGAAGCCATCGTTTGGTTTTTAGTCTGCGGGTCCTTGTTCATTCTGTTAGGGTGTGTCCTGAAACACATGCAGAAACACGATGTGCCTTTGCCTGGGCTGCTTTGCCCGGCTTTATTCACCCTCGGCCTGATAATCGTGATCATTATGCCGCTCTCGGGTGGTTACCTGCTCATTCTCCTGGCGTTAGTGCCATCAATAACACGGCTAAGGTACCGCAAGTCATCGCATTTATAGTTACTTTTTTCCTAAAGGTGTCACTATCCCTGCCGATACAGAGTAAGATAAAAGTATTATTCAGTGTGTATTTCGCGCATGAATGACCCAAGGAACGTGTAATGACATTTATCATCCACCAGGCCACCACGGATATTTCCGCATTTCAAACTAAGCCACCAGCGCCTGCTAAAGAGCCAGACGCTGAAAAGACCAGCGAGGAGCAGGTAACTTCCGCTGCTACTGACACAGCAGAAGAAGCTCAGGGTATCACCTTGTCCAATGAAGACAAGCATGTGTTATCCGGGGAAAAAGCCAAAGAAGATGCTGAAAAATACGAAGATGTGCCGGCATACATTCAACGTATGCTCGAGCGCCTGGAGGAGATTAAAGAAGAAATAACGTTACTTAAAGAGGAGCTGATGGAGTTGCAAGCTGAGCGTACGCCCGATGAAGCAACACAGCAGCTCACAGAAATGAAAAGCCAGTATCTGATGCAGTTGCAGGAGCAATATTTCGACATCATCAAAAACATTCAGGAGGCGCTGAAAAAAGAAGGGATCACAGACCCCGGGATCATTATTCGCGCCATAACCTGAAGTTTGCTGCCTGATTCAACGTATCCAGGCAGATAACCCTATACCAAATATGCCTAACAAACTGACATAACATACGCCGAAAGAAACACTGCGCATCAGTTTGTTACCGAGGTAGTAACAAGCCATATGGCCAACTCTGGAGGCCAAATACACCACAGCCAGTCCATTTAACCAACTGGGGTTAGCACCTGATAGCATCGCAAACATGACCACTAATATCAGGATCCCCACAGTTTCATTACTGTTGGCGAACACACGATTGCAGCGAAACAAAAAGTCATCCGGATCCTGCGCCACCGCCACACCCGGCGGGTGCTTTTGTTTAATTGCGATAATATCTACGACCGCCAATTGAACTAAAAACAAAGCGCCTGATAACCCAAGCACTAAAATACTCAACTGGTATGGAGCCAAAAGGTCTGTCATGCTGATTTCCTTTCCGTATATAATTTAGGTGCAAACACAGTGACCTATTTTATCCGTGTGTGTCAATCGCTGTGTGCTTAAATCTGCCACAAAATAAGGTGACATTGCCTGACCTTGTCGCAACCCGGACTAAGTCATTTCTGCCGGAAAAATCATTTCAAACAGACAACCCTTATCAGGGCCCGAGATACACTTAATTTCTCCGTTCAATACAAAAGTGACCAAATTAAACACCATATAAAGACCCAGCCCTACATTACCCTGGTGCCGGGCGGTGGTGTGAAATGGTTCGAAAATGTGTGCCAGTGTATCGTCTGAGATGCCTTTCCCTGCATCTTTAAAACTCAGTTTAATCTGCGCTTCATCATATATTAATGTGATCCAAACGTCCCCATAAGATGAATCAAACCCATGCTGTATCGCATTCATAAGTAAGTCTTCTAACACCCGCTCCAGCGCCTGTTTATTAAAGCGCACAGTAACAGACGCGGGACAGTCAACATTGAGGCTTACTGATTTGCTAACATGGCACGCAGCAAAGGCATCAAGGAATGCCTTTAACTCAACACGGTCATGATTGCTGGTGTATTCGTGGGCAGATGCCTGCTTAAATCGCTTCACTAATTGTGCCGCCCGCGCCGTGTTACTCTCTATAAGCTGTGCACTAGACTCGGACACGTCAACAAACGCCTGTGTGTCACTTAAGGTCAGTTTACTTTGCGCCAGTTTGTCCTTAAATCCAGACAGCGCCTGGGTCAGCACAGAGCAGGCTGTGACCGTGGTGCCCAAAGGCGTATTGAGCTCATGAGAAACACCACTGACCAAACGCCCCAGCGAGGCCATTTTTTGTGCCTCTACTAGCGTCGACTGAGTCCTGGTCAGCGTTTCCAGTGTGTTGGCTAGCTCATCCCGGGATTGTTTTAAGCGTTCGGTTCGCTCCTCGACACGCTCTTCAAGGGATCTATTAAGTTCAGCCAGAGCAAGCTCCGTGCGCTTAAGTGCTGAGATATCCTTGATTGTACCGCACGCTCTGACGGCCGCTCCACTCTCATGTCGGGTTGTCACTTTTCCCCGATCTAATACCCAAAGCCAGTCCCCCTGAGTGGTTTTTACGCGATAGCTCACTTCATAGAATTCTGTTTCTCCATCCAGGTGCTTATTAAACGCTTGCTCTAATTTAGGATAGTCTTCAGGGTGCACGGATGCTTTTATGACACTCAGATCTGAGCCAATCTCGGCAGCAGGTAGTTGCAAATTACTCTGTTGGTTATCTCTAGTAATCATGCCTGCTGCCAAATCCCAGTCCCACAGCTCATCGCCACTCCCCCATAAAGCCAGGCTGAGCCGCTCTTTAGCACCACTCACCAGCTTTAAAGCCCGCTGCTCGATTTTTAGCTGTTTATTCTTGCTGTACCAGAAATATAAGAAAAACACTGTGCCAAATACCAGCACCAAGGCAATAAGAACGACCCCCTTTTGAAATGCCTGCTTTTCTATCTGTAAGTCTTTAATGCGATTTTCTTGCACCAGTTCAGCAATTTCACGTTCCTTTTCTTCCACATCGAACTCAACACTTAATGCGCTGAGCCGATACTGGTTATTCCTGTTTTCCCATTCGCTTTGATAAGATAAATAGGCGTTCAGATAGTGAACAGCCTGTTCAGGTTGCCCGGCCTGCTCGTAAACTTGAGCAAGTTCACGCTGATATTGCATCACAAGGGCATCTCTTTGATGTTCAGTGGCAATCTCTATGGCTCTGAGATACTCATCGATTGCTTGCAGGGTAGCCCCCCGCTGCAACGACAATTGTGCGAACGCCTGATAAATCTCAGCAATGCGATCTTCCCAAGGGGAGCCCAAATACAATGGCAAACTTTTATTAAGATACGCTTCAGCTTTTTTCAGCTCACCTGTAGCTATGTACAAACGCCCCAGGTCCAGATAGGTCGAAATGTTTGTGTCAAAACGATTGATCGCTTGTTTCAGATTCAAGGCTTCCATCAGACTGGTTTCGGCGCTGCTATAGTCCCCCACTAACCGATACACAGAGCCCAGGCGGTTATAGGTGTGGATCATGCCCATTTTATAGTCCAGCACTTTTCTGTAGTCTAGGGATTTAAGGTACGTCTCAATGGCACTGTTGTAGTCCCCAATCTCTTCAAGGTAGGTACCCATATTGCTGTAATAAATTCCCAGCTTTCTGTCATCTTTGAGCTGTAATGCTATCTGGATAGCCTTGTTCTGATGAAACAGCACCTTCTCGTAAAGGTTCATCCTTCTGTAAAGAGAAGCCAGACTCTGATGTATGGAAGATGCCCGGTAGTTATCCTGTAATTTACGATACAAATTCAGGCTACGAAGAAAGTCAGCTAAGGCGTCATCAAAACGCATTATTCGAATATTAAGTACACCAGACAACTGGCGGGCTCGAGCAAGATACCTGTCGTGACCTATTTTCGTTGCTAATTGCATAGCAGTAACAAGATCTGCTTCAGCAATAACAACATTCTGCTGTCGTGTAGCAATATCAGCAGAGACCAGTTTAGCCAATATCTGATTAGCCTCGATCCGGCTTTGTACAGCCAGTATATTCGCGCGCTCAGCCAACTTTTTGGCCTGGCTGAGTTCACGCTTCGAAATGTGGGCACGGGCCAGGTGGCTCAGTAATCGGGCACTCTGATCATCATTGGGATTATCTGCCAGCAATGCCAGTGCTGTCTGGCCGTAAGCGAGTGACTGAGCAGTATGAAAATGAAAGTGTTGTGCAACATAGTCTATAATTGCTTCGACTTTTTCATCGCCTTCTGCGCTTGCTATCTTTTCTGCCAAGACCTCAGCCGATAAAGACGCTTGAGCGACAGACGCCACACTGAATGTCAGGCATAAAAAAAAGCACACCAGATATTTTAAATCAGCGGTGTTTTCAGACATATAATCACCTGTTTCCCCTTGCTTCAGACGTTAAGAAAGCTCATTTTTGTTATTGAATATATCAGTATAATTCAACGGTATTGTTTTGCCGTCCGGTCACTCCTTATAGCTCCAGGTAACCTATGACAGTCACTTTCAACTTGATAACCATTTTGTGCTAGACATCAATCACCTTATGCGGCCCAGAACATCAAGAAAAAGCACCGAAACTGAGCTATAACTTATACCAGCAAGTAAACACGTTTATCTGGCAAAGTTGTGTGGAATAATGCGAATTTAACAACCTTTTTGTTTTGCTTTTTTGTGAGTGCTCCGAACTTTGCAATGTGTACCTTAATGCGCATGGGAGGTAGTCCGGACGCCCCGCCAATTAGTTACGCTATCCATGAAGACAAGTTGCGTGGCATTGGATTTGACTTTGTTCGACAAATTTTACCTGCACACACGCAAGTTGAAATCACTAAACCCATGCCCTGGCTGAGGGCGATACAATGGGCCAAAGACGGCCACATTGATATGCTGGTTGGGCTGCAAAGTACTGACTATCCGCGTGAGTGGTTTACCTACCTGGAGCCTGCCTTAACCACCTCGGCGCACAGTGTGTTCTGTCGACGTGAGGAAATATCACTTACTAGCATGACAGAGCTTATCCCCCTCAGAGGCGCTACCTTGCGCGGTGAAAAATCAGCGACTCAAAGTCACACAGGCTTTGATCTGACTCAGCTTACCCTAACTACCGCTGACAGCGTTGAAAAAGCATTGAAAATGTTATCAATGAAGCGTATCGACTATTTTGTTGCACCTCAGTGGCAGGCCATCAGCAGCTGGCTGAACCTCTATAACGCCCAGGCTTTACCACTCGCAATGCTACCAGAGCCAGTGTATATCAACCCTGTTTATTTGGTGCTGTCTAACCAAAGCGCTTGCCTGCCCTATAAATCAGAGCTGGAAGCCGCAATTGTAAGAGCGCAAAAAGAAGGCCTGATGGAAGCTTTGCTGGAACAAAGCTTCCTGTACTCAAACGTGGTTGATCAGTTTCATGACCTGTTACGTTAAAAAGAGGCGATGACCCTGACACTGTCGTTTGCACTGCCACTGCTAACATAACCGATAATACTGGCGTCTGAGCTTACCATTTCCAATACTTCCTGATCATTGGCCAGTTTTTTTGGCGGTTGTCCTTTACCGGTAAACAGGAGCTTAGACCAGTAAGCTTTTAACTGGCTGGCGCTGCGACCGATCACTTTGCTGTAGAACTCTTCACTGGCAGCGCTTGTATCAGACTGACTGACAGGCACCGCTTTACCAGCACCGTTGAAGGTTTTTAACTTGCCTAAGAATATCTGCTCTATCTGGTTTTTGTCTAACGTAGCCGTATTTGAGGGGTGAACAACAACATCAACAGCCCAACAGGAAGAAGAGAGGCTGATCAAGCCCATAAATATAATCGCTTTCATTGTTTTCCCCTCAAAAGACCAAGTCTACGCCCGCAGTCCAAATCGAATAGTCTCCGACTGTAGGCCGGGAATCTTCACCGCTCACGTACTGAAACTTCAATGCCGCATTAGGATGGAAATCATATCTGACAGACAGGCCAACACCATCAAACTCCCGCATTGCCAGATTGTTTCGAATCGCGACCCCAGTCGCTCTCAGGGTTGGCTGATCTACTCCATTGAGGAAATCCAGATCTTTGTTATCTTGTAAAAACCTTTCGTGATGCACTGTGACGATAACATTATCGACTACACGATAACCAATTGCGGTATACCAGACCTGATTAAATCCATCACTTGAGTCTTCAACTCCATAGTCGGCATATTCCACATCCAGAATGATGCGATCGTAATCTATATGAAACCCGGTGTAACCATACAGGCCATTTTTGCCATCCCAAACAACCGCATCTTTAAACGCCTGAACCTGTTGCTCTGTTGCTCCCTGAGACTTAGCCAGTTCGATTGCTCCCTGAGCTCCTCCAAGGATCGCATTGGTATCAACCGTACCACCTTCGATTTCTACGATGAAAAAGCCACCGTACACAGTCCACCAGTCTTTGGATAATTCTAGCCTTACAGACAGTTCATCTTTAAAGCCAAAAGATTCATCCTGCTGAGTAGCAGCAAGGAAGGTGGTACCACGCCAGCTTCCGTAAAGTACTTTGGTCGATAGTGCATAGTCGCCAAACACAAAGTTGCTGTCTAAAGACACTCCTTCTATTGTGGTAAAGTCAAATCCGATGTAGACCGCTTTGGGTAAACGGCCAAAATTGTGTGTATAGCCAACATTTTGGTATTCAGATTGGTAAAAACTAGGATTGGCAAAGCGCCCCATGCTGATAGTATGTTGCGGATTGATTTCATAGCTTACGTACGCCCACCTTGCCTCAGCATCGAAATCCCCCTTTCCTTCGGCGAGCAGCTGAACAGTTGCACTAAGGCCATCGCCCAGATCTGCTCGTGCCTGAAGAGCAAACAGAGATTCATCAGAAAACGAGATATCGCCATCACCCTCTAGTGTCTCAAATGGCGAGGTGCCCCCATCACTGTCGGCGGCAGTGGCTCTGAGTGAAGCAAACCCATTAAATACGACATCGGCGTAGCTGGCGAAACTGCTCGTCACCAAAGCGCCTCCAATTACCCATTTCATAGCATGATTACAGTTCATAATTTGTCCTACCCGTTAGTCTTATCTGTGCGCGCAGAGTTACATAACGCCTTTTAACCCTAGCGCAAGTTAATCCTTTTGCTAGCGGGGGAATTTTATTTCCCTGATGCAGGTAATACCGGCTCCAATTGCCAGCTCAATGTGTCGTTAATCGTAAGATTTACAGGCCAATCTGGGAATACATAAACGCAACGGCTATCCGTTTTACCGTTTTTTCCGAAAGATAACGACCTCGAACACCTTACCAAGTAGATTTTTGAAATGAATCAAATCAGCCATATTTCAACAACTTATAATGTATGCACCAGAAAGATCTGCGGTCACATCGCGACTGATTGAAAGCCGTAAGGCTCGGGTGCGATGCCTAAAATGTTGTCCAGTAAATAATGCTCAATACAGGGCTCTGACGAAGGAAAGAACGCAAAGCCTTCCCTTTTTTATTTAATTTTTACAAACAATTGGCAAATTGAGCGTTTATGACTAAGACTTGTTACTGTGTTGGACTAGCATCACGCCTGTGCAGGTACAGGCGATCATTGAAGTGATAGTTTGGTGTTTTAATACTGGGGAACTCGGTTATGCATTGGTTTAAAAACCTACCACTGTTTTACAAAATAAGTTTGATTGTTGCTCTGTCTGTCTCCGTGTTCACTGCTAACCTGCTCATTAATTTCTTTGCCTTCCAGAACACTCAAAAAGAGCTCGTACTGCTAGAGCGGCAAATTTACAAAACAGTTCAACTGTCCACAATCAACAGCGTTCTCATCCGCCGGGCAGATGAGCTGTTCAGTCAGGCGGTCTCGTTTGCTGACAACGACGTTATGAATCAGGCCTTGCAAACAGTGCAAGATCTGAAGGCAAACCTCGATGAGCTGCGCGTATTAGATGTTGAAAACAGTACACTGATAAAAAACCAGCTCGAAGTCATTGCCGAATACAAAACACTGTCTGAACGGCTCGCACAAGGTATGATCAATGACACCATTGATTTCAGTACACTTCCAACGCTGGCGAAACAAAAATCAGACCTGTTTGAAAAAGCAGAAAACGGCCTGACGGCCTATCAAAAAAGCGTCGACGAATTATTTCAAAGTACCATAAGAAAGGCATATGAAAGTGGTAATGACGGACTGTGGCTGTCGATACAGTCAGGCGTGGTATTGACGATTCTGCTTGTGATTGTGGCACTGTCCGTTGCTCGCAATATCAGTTTCACAGCCAATGAACTACGTAGCTCATTAAGTGAACTGGCAGATGGACACGGTGATTTGAATCAGCGCATTGAAGTACTGGGTGACGATGAACTCGGTCGCACGGCGCTTAATTTCAATAAATTTATGGACACACTGACTACTGCTATCAATGGTGTTATGTCTGTCTCTCAACCACTCCTGGATACCTCAGAAAAGTTGGTACACAGCACTGAAAAAGTAAGAAGAGTGACAGATCAGCAATCGGCCCAGGCGGCGCAAACACAACAGTCGATTAATGAACTTATTCAGTCCATCGACAGCATAAGCGACTCTGCATCTGCGGCGAACACCGCTGCACATGAAACCGAGCAAGAGGCACATAATGGCCTTTCAGCGGTAACCGATACCATAGCTAATTCGAAAGAGCTGAACCAGCAGATTGGTGAAGCAGCCGAGGCGGTCAATGATCTTGCAAAAGGCACCGGCAATGTCTCATCGATTTTGGATGTAATTAGTTCAATCGCAGAGCAAACCAATTTGCTTGCGCTCAATGCCGCAATCGAAGCTGCCCGAGCAGGTGAACAAGGCCGGGGCTTTGCTGTGGTTGCCGATGAAGTGCGTACACTGGCCTCGCGCACAGGGGATGCCACGACAGAAATACGCACAATGCTCGACTCACTGCAAAATGCTGCTGAACGTAGCGTGAAAATGATGAGCCAGGCCGATGAGCAGGCAAGCAGCAATGAATCCAGAGCGCTAAAAGCCGGACAGGCATTAGAAGAGATCCAAAGTAAAATTGCTAACATTACGCTAATGAACAACCAAATTGCGTCTGCTACAGAACAACAGAGCTCTGTTGCGGCCCAGGTTGCAGATACGATTGAAAAGATGAATGAAGGACAGAAACAGGTTAACGCATCCTTTTCTGACCTGGATGATGTTTCTCACAGACTACATCAGGCTTCAGATCGGTTAGTCTCCGCGACCAGCCAGTTCAAGCTATAAATTTAGCGAGTCTGATAGTACTTTAGCCGGGCTATTCAGCCCGGCACAATGCGTGTAGCCAGGGCATCCAGCCCCCCTAAACAAAACCCCTAATTGCGCTCATAATTTAATCAAAAAACCTTTCTTTTTCGAGTATATAGCTATACTTAGCAGTGCCAACAACACGAGTTTAGCGGAGCTATCCATGAAACTAAAATATACTCTCTTGGTCACAGCGTTAGCATCAACCACACTTCATGCCGAAGTTAACATATCTGGGTTCGCCAGTATGACCGGTGGTCAGGTGTTAAGTGGTTCGGGTGTCCCTCAGTTCGGCCTGGAACCTACTTTTTTGGCTGACTATCCCATCGTGAGCGCTTATAAAGAGGACTTATCCTTTTCGCCTGAATCCCTGATCGGTTTGCAGATCAGCAGCGATCTGGGTGAAGGCTTGAGCGTCACAGGTCAAATTGTCGCCAGAGGTGCCAATGATTATGACGCAGAATTTGAATGGGCTTATGCCTCATACGAAATAAACGACAACTGGACATTTCAGGTCGGTAAGAAGCGTTTACCTTTGTTTTACTACTCTGATTTTTATGATGTCGGGTATGCGTATGTGTGGATGAGGGCCCCTGCCGACAACTATACCTGGCAGATATTTAATTATGAAGGTGCCAACCTGCTGTACAGCGGTGCAATCGGAGATTGGGGTATTTCTGCCAACGTGTACACAGGACGTGAGGACGACACAGAAAATAAACTATTGTCTGAATTCTTCTTCCAAACCCCTACCCGGGAGATTTGGGAAGATATTTTGGGCGGTGTGGTACAACTCAGCTATGACTGGCTCGAGTTGCGAGTCACCCACATGCGCTATACCAACAAGCGTTTTCGTAATGGTGAACCTGAGCTTTGGAACGGCAAAGACAGCCGGGATGGCAAGTTTTATGGTCTCGCCGCCAACGCAGACTTTGGCAATGTCTTTATCTTATCTGAGTTTAACCGACTGGACCTTGATGGTGATTTAGATACCTACATGATCAGTGCTGGCTATCGCTTTGACACTATCACCCCATACATTATGTATTCCAATTTTGAACAAAAAGATGGAGACGACCCGGAAAAACATGATACTCGTGCCGTCGGGGTGAGATGGGATTTCCATCCTTCAGCAGCATTCAAAGTACAATACGACAAAGTCGAAGATGACTCGACTGCACTGGCAGTAGCTGGCGACAGTGAATCACTCACTTTCGGTGTTGATTTGGTTTTTTAGGGGAAATAACATGAGAAATTTAATATACGCAGTGCTATTGTCGTCAGCTTTTAACGCTTATGCTGGCGTATCCGTGATTGTTCACCCTAGCAACGGCAGTAGCTTTGATACCTCAACGATAAACCGTATTTTTACTGGCAAAGAGAAGTCTTTTTCCAATGGGAATAAAGCAATCCCGGTATCACAGGAACCCGGTAATCCGATCACTGACGAGTTTAACAGCAAGGCGCTCAATAAGTCTTCTGCTCAGCTCAAAGCATATTGGTCTAAACTCATCTTTACAGGTAAAGGCACGCCACCCAAGGAAGTTTCTAATGACGCAGAAGTCATCAAAATGGTCTCAGCGAACCCAGATACAATTGGCTTTGTCTCTTCCGATTCGGTGACTGATGCTGTGAAAGTGGTACAACAGTTTTAGACGCTTTGACAATACTTGTAAATCAGTATTAAGCCGGTTCGGATAAACCGGCTTTTACGCAGCAACTCCTGTATTAAGTTGCCCCCTTAGATTAACGCTTACATAAACAATCTTCTTACTACGCCTACCCTCAGCGTTGCATGATAGATACCCTCACATGGTTATTCATCAAATATAGCGAGGGACAAACTCTGACAAATCAGAGACATGGCATTTGTAAGGATCAAATGACGCATATGCGCCTACATTATTCGTCCGGGACCTTAAAGGCGATCTCTTCAGTCTCTAACGAGAAAACTTTCCCATTATCCAATTCTATCGAAATGTAAAAACTCATGTTTCCTGGATACTCAGGCCCCGTATTCAACACCAGATTGCGATTAAAGCCTGCGTTCAAGGGCTCACCATCGCGACCATACTGTAAGAATTCATCAACCGTGAAAAATGTTTTCGTGTCGTTTTTATAAGAATAGTATTTGTTGAGTGCGTCATCATAAGTCACCGAAAACAACGCATTCAATTTGCTCCCAGAAGGATGTTCCTGACTAAAATCCATTGCCGAAGTGATGTCAATTGACACAATGTTTTCTTCTGTCTGAGGGGGCATAAGCGACAGAGCATAAGCCTTAGAAATCAATTGAAAAGGTTTAAATCTATCAAGGGATGTCAATTTGACCGACTCTGTTTGCGTGTTAAGGTGAAATACAACATCCCGATATGTGACAGGCTCATTCATCTGATAAGGAGTATCTAGATTGTACTCAGGAGCATCTGCATCTTGCTCGGCCAGTCGATTATAAATGCTCACTTCAAATCCCTGAGTGACTATCTTAGTGCTTTTTACACTCGGTTTCGGTGGCGTTACAGGCCCTGTTATATCAGGCGTAGTCTCACCATTACCTGAACCACAGCCAACCAAAATACCTATAAGCATAAGTGTTACGAATGCGCGTGTCTTCACTATTACGTTTCCTTAAACAAATTCCAAATGGCATTTTATCTGGATAAATAATAGTGACAACGAATTGCGTGTTATTTAATGTTACCTACTGTCTATGCAGCAACAGATAAAGTGGGCCTGAAACAGTAGAAACTCAGGCCCTTAACTTGATTACTTACACTCCCCTATTACTTTCCACACTGCCCAACGACTTGAATATTCCGCTGGGACCTGATTACGTGTCCACCATTTTGCCTGGTACAGATTGCCGTTATAGCTCACCTGGTTGCCAGCGGTATATACAGTGCCAGCAGACCAGCCACCAGTCCGACAGCCTGGAGCCTTCTCTTTGATGTGAATTTGATGGGTGGCTGAACGTGTCTGCAAACCGCTCTTATCGCTGGCCACGGCATACAGCTCGTAGGTCCCTGCCTCGCTCAAAGTCGTCGACGCACTGAAAGGCTCTAGATTGCTGTTAGCAACTTGTTTGCCGTTAATGAAGTATCGGACCTGAGCCAAATCACCATCTTTATCCGACGCATGAACCAGGAGCGTAATCGGCTGCTCAGGGGCAAACTGACTATCGTTTTTAGGGCTGGTTAATACCACCTCAGGCGCATGTACCTCATCCTGGCTAGGTGTCACTTTGATAAAACGCGTCACAACATCAGAGCGCGCGCCGTCATCATCCACTGCTACTGCACTCAAGGTGTATTCGCCAGCTTGCTGAGCGTTAAAATTAAACGCATAAGGTGTTCGGCTAAGCTTAGTCAGTAGCTGGCCATTCACACTGATCAGCACTTCTTTAACTTCACCATCCTGGTCGGTCGCGTTTAATGCTACCTCTACCCGACTACCTTCCGACACTTCGAGATTATTTGCTGGTGACAAGAAAGTCAGTTCAGGTGCCTGGTTTGGCTGTTCCTGAGTCAGGCCACACTCAACACCGCGCTGCCATACTCCCCAGGAGCCAGAGTTATGCGCAGGGCTTTGACCCCGGTTCCACCATTTAGCAGTATATTCATAGCCGTCAAAGGCCGCTTTATTACCCTGAACATAGACCTGACTTTCTTGCCATTGGGGTGTCTGACATTGATTCGGGTCGATTAACGTAAACCGCACAGGCTCAGAGGTCACGCGCAAGCCTTCATTGTCTTCCACTACCGCACTCAGTTGATAGGTACCGGATTGGTCGCTTTGCCAACGTACCTCAAAAGGCGCTTCGGTTAATGTCTGATATTGCTCACCGTCCACCATAAAGGTCACTTTAGCAACCTCGCCGTAGTCATCTTTCGCATCAGCACTGAAAGTCAGCGCTGAGTTAATCTTAAATCGGCTGCCCTCATCTGGGTTCGTAATGGTGATTTCAGGTGCTTTATTTTCTGTGCAGGCAAACACGCCGACCTGTTTAAATGCCGTGCCAACATCCTTGATATTGTAACCCAGCTCTTCGGCCGCATCCGTTACACCGCAAGCCAGCGATTCAAAATTACCGTTGTACACCCAGTAGTGTTTATTTGCATGCAACATCACCTCATAGGCTTTTTTTACGCCCCAGCCTGATGTGGTAGACAGCAGATAAAAAGCTTTGTTGAATACCCCTGAACTGTAGTGAACATCGAGCCCTATGGTATAATCATCCGCATGACCAATAGACTTGCCGTCTTTGGTTGGATCATCCATATAACGCAGCGCTGTGCGGTTTTTGAAAATGCTGGCACCGATTAACCAATCCACTTCACAATTGCCATCGGCGTCTTGATTCAAAAAGCACTCCAATGCCTCCGACGTCATATCTGAAAACGCCTCGTTCACCCCACCTGACATACTGCTGTACACCAGCTTTGAGTTTTGCGAAGTCACACCATGGGCAATTTCATGGGCGACCACGCCCAGTGATGTGAAAGGATATACGCCATAACGAGACAAGTTGCCATCACCAAACGTCACCTCTTTGCCATTCCAGAACGCGTTGAGATAATTTTCCCGGTAGTGCACCCGCATCACCAGATCGCCTTCCAATGCACGGCTGCTATACCAGTCATCAAACATCTCCAGCGTCGCTTTACCATAATACATCGCATCATTAAGGGGAGAATAGGCACCATTGACTGACTTATGCTGGTTCTCATGACAATCAAACACGAAAGTCTCGGTATTGCTGATGTCATGCTCCATATCGATCACACGAATATCATCATGCGCCAGCGCACAGCGTCCATCGTCACGCTCTGTCGCATAAAACTTGGGCTTATCTTCTCCATAATAGTGGCGGCCGATTTTCTCATTGCCGCCGGGGCCCGTGCCAATTTTGCCGTGCGTGAGCGTCTCTACATGACTCAGGATTTCAGCACTGTGTGCGTCAATGAAAAACTCCGGTCTGCTGGGGGCTTGCTCAGTCTCAGCAAAAAAAGTGACCATGTATGCCAATCTGAAGCCATTCTGGTAAGGATAAACCACCAGTTCAACCTGCTCATCATGCGTGAGTAACAGGTCCGGGATACTGGCCTTTGCGCTACTCAGCGCTTTTTCTTCATCAATTGACGCAACAATTGAATCCAACTTAGGAGCCGGTACCACTGAGCCACTAACTCCAGTGATATTCCCCTCAGGTGAAAACCACACACTAAACAGGTTTTGTGCATCATGGTGTGTGACAATTTCTCCACCGTGTACGCGGACCCCCTGATAATACTGGCTACGACGAAGGTGTTTGCCATCTTCGCTGCGGCTGTGGGTTTTAAATTCAAGGTCTGGCCGCGTGCCCGCCTGACGAGATTGGAAAAAACGCGTAGATTGCTGCAACTGCTCAATGAGCTGCGACTCAAGTTGCTGATTGCTATGGATACTCACTGGTGCTGTACTGGCTGTAGCACCAAACACGCTCATCGCGGCAAAAAAAGACGCTACGGGTGATAATTTGTACATCATTATACTCTTATTGTTCATTGTTTTTATTTATCAGTTGGAAACGCATCCTTGCGCTAATAAGGATTATCCATAACAGCAAGTTAATTTATAGCTTGCGCCAAACACCGTTACTGCCAGGCGCCTGACCTCGGGTCCACCAGCGTGCCTGCCAGGTTTCTCCACCGTGTGTTACTTTGTCTCCGCCGGTATAAACCAGGTCACTACGCCAGGCTCGCACTTTGCCGTCGTCTGGAATGATTTCCTGCCACACGCCCCCTTTAGAAGGCGTCGCTCCTCGTGTCCACCACCGAGCGCGATATTCAACGCCTTTGTAAAACACCTTGTCACCACCTACATACACTTTGCTGGCATCCCAGGTGGTTTTGCCATCGCCAGGTGTCGGATCGGGCGTTTCAACCAGGTTTTTCACCGTGACGTTAAACTGACGCTGTACTTCATGAACACCATCGCTCACGGTCACAGTACCAGTCACAGTCTGTGTTTTATCCACTTCAGAGGCGGTCAGGATGACAGATGCGCCTTGGCCACTGATTGCATGACCAGGCACATTCCAACTATAACTCAGTGCTTTACCTTCCGGATCAGTAGCACTTACAGTCAGCGTTTTGCTGGACTTTTCATCCAGGCTAATACTCGCCACGTCACCAACGACGGGCGCTTTATTTTCAACCACAGGCGCTTTTACCAGCACTTTGACCTGTCGCTGCACCTGGTTTACCCCATCAGAAACCTGCAAAGTAACCGTAAACACCCCGTCCTGAGTGACATTCGGCGCCGTTACGATAACGCTGTCATGCTCACTTTGCAGATTCAGTTGAGCATCACCAGACCAGCGATAAGTCAGTGCTTTACCTTCCGGATCACGCGCATCGACAGTCAGGATATAGATATCACCCGCCGCCAATGTCAGGTTTGTCGGCATAGTGACGACTGGTGCTTTGTTCACTGGCACCGGCTCTGTGACTTTCCCGGCAAGCCCTTCGTGCATCGCATTGAGAATATCACCGTTATCGGCATCAATTTCCCAGGCAAACAAGCCGCCCAGGTTATGTTCACGGACATATTGTCCCTTGGCTCTGACGGAACGCGGACTATCATAGGTAACCAGTTTTCCGGTCTGACGATTCCATACATAGGCAGCTTCGGCTGTGGTGTCATAACCCACTTCAAAGCCATTAATACCTAGCTCATCACTGCCTATCATGTGTGCTTTGAGCCCTTTATAGTCAATAACACCGGCCTCCCAGACGCCCTGTGACGTACTGCCACGCAACTTACCATTGGCCGGCGCGGTCATCGGGTTGTCGGCAATTTGAGCATTTTTCGGATAAACACCTTCCCAGCCACGTCCGTACATAGCGGCACCAACCACCAGTTTTTCACTGGGCACACCTTGCTTAAGTAATAACTGAATTGCATTGTCTAAAGTATAAGCGGGGCCTTTTCTTACCTCTCCTTGCTCATCTATACCGGTACCCTGACATTCATCTGAACTCAGGTGTGAACCACAGTAAATGCCCGTCTGATGGCCTGTTTCATTGTTCCAGCCACCGTAAAAGTCATAGGTCATGGCAAAGATGTAATCCATGTACTGCGCAGCATCGCGATAATCAACATCTTCGATTTTGTCCCAACCGGTACCAATGGCCGATGTCAGTTCATAGTCACGACCTGTCTGGGCTTCCAGCTCATCCAACATCACCCGGAGCTCTTTCATCAACAACACATAGGTTTCACCATCCGTGCTTGCACCTAGGTCTGGGTGGGCACCATCACCGCCCGGGAATTCCCAGTCTATATCCACACCATCATAGAATTTCCAGGTAGTCAGGAACTCGCGCATTGACCTGACAAAGGTGTCGCGGTTCGCTTTGTCCGTAAAGTCAAAGAAAGGATCGGATAAAGTCCAGCCACCTACCGAAGGTAAGATCTTCAGGTCCGGGTTACGCTGTTTAAGCGCCATTAATTGTGCATAGGTACCGCGGATTGGATCTTTACTGCTGATCCCTGGCAAGGCCTTTTGCACTGCAGCCCAGGGGTCGTGGATCACCACTTCATAATCTTCAGAGCTGCCACAGGCCAGCTTTAACGCGCGCAAACTATTGCCATTTTCAATTTCTGCCAGCGAGTCATTCGGCCCGCAGATAGGAATAAAACCATACAATAGGTGAGTCAGATTATCCGCCGGGATCTGAGTCACATCAAAGTTACGACCGTATATACCCCACTCAACAAAATAAGCACCCACCACGGTATTGGGGTCGGTGTCATATTGCTTGTTATTTGGGTTAACGTTTAGCTTAAGCGGCTCCAGGTGCCCACCATCAGTATCTGCGATCACTATTGGCTTACTGGCAGAGGTAGCGCAACCGGACGCATCACACAGTGCGATGCGCAATTCATGACGGCCTGATTTATGATAAGGGAAACGGATCACCCCGCTGGTGGTGCCTTTCGCCAGCTGCCCTTCATTAACCACCTTGTCATCAAAGAACACTTTGTAGCTGTCTCCTCCTTTGCCCGACCAGGCATTCCATTCGATGGCGATATCGACTACTTCTTTGGCCTGGATCAGCTGTTTATAGGAGCCTCTGCCGTATATGTTTACATCAACAAACGAGTAATTTTGCGGTTTCCAGTTAATGCTCGGGGTTGATGGCGCAGCGACAGCTGTCGCTACAGATAAAGCTGACGCGACCGCAGCCGCACTGATCAAATAATTAAACATGTTTTTTCCTCACAAATTGTTATAGTTTTTTCCACACACTGTGCTTGCCAGGTTGCTGACCTCGGGTCCACCAACGGGCCTGATAGCGTTCCCCCTGATAGCGCACCACTGCACCACCCGCGTATGCGACCGAGGCTTGCCATTGGTCTTGCGGCTCAGAGGGTGACGCGATCCGCTCCCAGGCATGGCTGCTGTCTGGCCGCTGTCCGCGAACCCACCACTTGGCGCGGTATTGGCTACCGTTAAAACTGACAATGTCTCCGCCGGTGTAAACCTTATCCGCCTGCCAGGCGTCACTATCGGGTGGTGTTGGTGTGTTGTCCTGGTTAGTCACGGCAATGACCACATTGACAGAGGTGCTTAGCTGCCCGTCAGAGACGGTAACCCTGCCACTGAACTGCGTGTCTTTATCAACCTGTGGAGCCTTGACTGTGATAGTCGAGCCAGTGCCGGAGTAACTGATCTGAGCCGGTAGCTGCCAGTCAAAATGCAGTGTGCTTTGCTGATCATCGAAAGCATGCACATGCAAATGAGCGCTTTGCCCTTCCTGTACGGTCAGTATTGCTGGGGTGTGTACCGTAGGGGGTGTATTCGCAGGTTTAGCCACAATACTGAGGTTGAAGCTATGCGTCTGATCAGTGACAAAAACCTGATTACTCGCCAGGCTGGTTTCATCAAACTGAATGTTGCCATGCTCATCCTGTACGCCGATACGCAGCAGTGAAGCAAACGCCTCATTGAGCTGAGTCGCAAAATATGCAGGCCAGTTGTTGTGATGAGCCTCAGTAATAGTGAGCTTTTCCTGGATCAACTCTTTACCATTGGTGTCAAATACTCGCATCCAAACGGTATCGCCAACATGCGCTTGCTGGCCCTGACGCAGATAGTACCCGGCGCTATGCCAGCTTTGCGGTGGCTGAGGTTCTGATCCCCTGACAATGGTAATGTCACTACAGTTGTAAAAACCTTCTCCGACTACATCGTCCCGCTGCCAGCGGCTGTAAAGGATCGCATCCCCCGAAAAACGCTCGGGAATGGCAACTTTCATTTCATAGTAACGTTTGCCATCGGGTGCCATAAAAAAGTCGATATTGCCATGGCTTTGCACCAGTTCAAGATCAGCCCAGCTAAGTGCTTTGTTTTTAAAATCAACACCCGGCTTGGTCAGATAAAACTGCCAAAAACTGGGATTGTGTGGCGTTGTAGCCCGATAACGAATTTTAACTTGTCCCTTACTGTCGACCGTTACTGGGGTTGTCTGCCAGTCTTTTGAGGGTAAACCCATGCCCGCTTTGTTTTTATCGCCGGCATGACACAAAGTGCCATCAGGAATATTCGCCTCAACCGCGCTTTGATCGTTAAAATTTGCCGTATTGGCAGCGAATTCATGCTTTTGAATAAACTGTACATGACCGGATTTCAAAAATGCGGCACGGCAGGCAGTATTGGGGATCTTGGAACCATCTTTTGGCCACCAGAATCCGCCCTGCTCCTGACAAATCGCCTGACGGGCCTTAGGAAAGTCCATATAACCATGTGCGAATGCCTGATTGGCAGCAGCCAAGCTCATCCCCACGGCGAGAACCGATAGGGTTTTATTATATTTCATAGGGTTATCTCCTGCGGTGGCAAGTATGCCACCGCTATTTATTGAGGATTACAGCGAACAAACCTGCTGCCAGGCGCCACCATTGGACGGCGTGGCATTGGTCCACCACTTGGCTTTGTACACGTAACCGTTGTGGATCAGCATATCGCCACCGAGCGCATGGCTCGGTGTGCCGGCCCAGTTGGTACGCGGCCACTGTGGGTAATGATTGATATTACTCAGTTCAACCCCCTCGCAAAGCGTGCCGGATGGTGGGTTACCACCGGAAGTGTCATCCGATTTTTTCGCTACAGGCAACTGAGGATATTCGCTACTGAAGGCGTATTGTTTGCCACCTTTTTCAATGACAAAATTAACCGGCCCTGTGATCGGCATGTAGTACATAACCTGAGCATTCACGGTCTCGCCTGGTTTAAACGACTCCAGCTGACCGCCCCACTCGTTTTTCAGGGTAATTGAGAAGCGATGGAATGCGTTGTCAAAGCCTCCAATGTTGTTACCGCGTGCATTGCTGGCATCATGCTCTACTTTCATGCCCAGTTTTTTACGGGCATTCCAGTTAGACTTGAAGATCGCAGAGGTTGAGACTGGCACATTAAAGCTGATTGTCGCCCCGCTCAGGTCCAGCTCCGAGTGGTTGGTAAACTGGAATGTAGGTCTGATTGGGTAATTCTGATCGCCAACCGGGAAATCTTTGGCGTTAAAACGGATATCAACCGCTGACTCAGGCACAACAAATTCTGCATCACCCTGCACTGCCGCGTAGTCTGTGCCATTTTGATTGAAGGTGTTGTAGGCGAGACTGGTCATAGTCGAGCCCATGAAGTACTCACCTTTATCTGCATGATAGTCAAAGTCGCCGGCCAGCTCCCAGAACATCACGCCACCCAGGCCTTTTTCAAGCACATAATTAAGCTTGGTCTGCATGGATTCAGTATCTTCCATCGACAGGAAGACTTTCTTCTGTGCGTTGTACAACCAGGGGGCGACAGCGATGTCATCGTAATGCCGCACATAGTCGCCTCGCAGCACATCATCCGGATCTGTAGCAGGTGTCAGGCCATAGTCACTCAGATAACTCGGATTAATACCATGTTGCAGATTTTTTGCGTGCCACAAGGGGTTCGACCCGGCAGCGACTTCCTGGCCATTTTCTATGTCATGCCACAGGTTGTCGATGCCAATGGCACCATTACCACATTTGTTCTTCTCACCAATCCCTGTTCCTTTCGGACAGGCGTTTTGAGCAGGCAATGGCGCACGACCCCAAAGACCATTTTCACCACCACGCACATCCTTAAATCCACGGGTGTAATAAGGAATACCTATGTTGATCCGCCCGGCAGGCAATGCACCTCTGAAATAATTCACGGCCCAGTCTGTGTTGAGATAGCCAATTCCACCAAACTCTTTGGTACCATATACATTCCAGGTTTTCAGTTCAGTGTCTTTACCGGTATCATACAAAGGCGCGTTGTGGCCAACATGGTCATTCCAGGCACCGTGCAGGTCGTAACTCATGATGTTCACAAAATCCAGGTATTGTGCAGTCTGAAAAGTTTCCATGCCCCTTAACAGGTAACCTGAAGAAGGAGACGCTATGGTCAGCATGTAGTGCCTACCATCCTGCTCACCCGCTTTATCCAGCGCTTCACGCAAAGACTTCATCAGCACCTGATAAGACTTATTCAGGCCAGCACGGCGCTGGTTGCTGATGTCAAAATCTTCAGGGTGACCCGAATCTTTCATTGACGACGGATATTCGTAGTCAATGTCCAGACCATCAAACCCGTACTGGCGTAAGAACGCCACAGAGCTGGCAACAAACGCTTGTATCCCATCATGATTCACACTGCCATCGGCATGGGTGGTCATAGTGTAAAATCCGCCACTGTTAACGCGCGTCCCGGTTTCATCGAAGTAACCGCCTGTTTCAGCCCAGCCACCCACAGAAATCATTGTTTTGACGTGTGGATACTGCTTTTTGTAGCGGTTTAACAAGTTGAAATGTCCGGTATAAGGCAGACTTGGGTCCATTTCAGCACCCGCCTCGCCCGGCCAGGTCATATTGGTCGCAGCGTTGCCTTCAGCTTTGGGGTCACCAATACTCAGTTCGTTCTGACTGTTTACATGGGCAAAGGCATAGTTAATATGGGTGATCTTGTCCCAGGGGATGTCATTGACCAGATAGCTTGGCTGATTATTTTTACCATGCCGCCAGCTGGTAAAGTACCCAATCACGCGCCGTGGATGATCAGCCCCCATTTTCTCTCGGCCTTCGCTATCGTACACATCACAGTAAGCACTGGTTACGCCGGGTGTGCGATATAGTCCGGTAGGTAAACAGTCCAACTGACTGGCTTGATCATCACCTGACGCTTTCACAGTAAAAGTACGCGTTATTGTTTCCGACACCAGGCCGTGCTCGTCCGTTGCCTGCAAAGTAAACTCATGACGCCCGGCCGATGTGGCTGACCACTCGTAATGCGCTTGTGCAAGCTCAGTACGCATGATCTCTTGACCATTTAACGTTAGTACCTGAGTTAAGCGGTCATTTTCTTTATCATGAGTTCGCAGTGTAAGTCGGACCAGGTTACCCACCTCGAGTTCGCTGGGCAATTCAGCTGTGAGGCGTGAAACAGGTGCGGTATTTTTTTCTTCCGGCGGTAATGCTGCTACTTTAACAGTGCGCTTTGCCGATACTGACTTTGCGCCATCGTCATCAATTGCAACAGCATGGAAAACGTGATCCCCGACACGTGCCTTCCAGTTGAGCACGTATGGAGCCTCGTCCAGTACTTTAACCAAAGCATCATTGTGATACACAGAAACCTGTCTGACGATGCCATCACTGTCATGTGCACTGAAAACGAACTGAAGCTTTTCGCCTTCTTTTACTGTCATATCACTGCCAGGCAGTTCCATGTCAATCACAGGTGATTGATTAGGTTGCTCATCTCCCAGACACTCTCCCAGTTTGCGCCACTCCTGCCATTGGCCAGAGCGAAGTTTAGGTGATGAACGGTTCCACCAATTTGCCCGGTAAGCTATGTTATCTTGTTGCACTTGCTGGCCAGATGTATATACCTGTCCGGCCTGCCACTGAGGTATCCCACTACAATCCACCGCCGCACTCGCGTGGTGTGCCATTAATGCCAGCGCTATTGCGCTGAGTTTAACAGCTGGCTTTTTTATGTTAACTAGTTGCATAAATGCATCCTCACTTGTTTTTATTTTTTACCTGACATCAATAGAACTTCATTACATCTCTATCCCAGATGCAGGCGGATGAAGTTTATCGAGACAAAAAAACATAACAAGTGACTAGGCAACAATAATAATCTAGTACATTTTTATTGCTTGAAACACATCAACATCAATACAAATTATCACTATATATATGATAACTAATAAGATTATTTATTTGTTGCATATTTATGAATGCCAAGGTATTTGGAAGGTTCCATAATGTATCAATACATTTACAATCAGCACTGGTAAGAACAGCCGTAAGGATGGCTGAATTTTTAAAGGGTAATTCTTTAGGACTGTAAAAATGCAATATTTACTGCATAGTTCAATACGATATATTCACAAAAAATAAGGCGTTATCAAAAAATAAACAATGTTCAAAGCCCGCGCATAATACCAATTTGCTTATTTAAGAGTTCTATTTTGAAGAGAGAAAATAGAGTCAATAACACCACTCCCGCGTCCTGCTATCGCTAAGGCACCTACATCCATATAGGCGAGGCTAAAAATTTGTGAATCTATGTCTAAGGCATAAGGTTCTAAATGAGAAACTTTTAACGCCATTAGCGTCATATTTGCTCCTTCAAATTGAACAGGTATTAAGTGAAATTGGTATAAGTGCAAGAAGCCACAAAAGTATCGAGTCAGACAGGCATAATCATCTGTTCGATGAGCCAGGGTATGTCGAATGTCGAAGCGATAGAGCAGGTCTGATTAAGGTAAGGAAAGAGTCTGTGTCAGCCAGGTTAAATCTGCATGACCTATGATGAGCGCATTTTTAAGCAAAAAAGACCGTCAAAGCAGCATCCGGGCGGGGAATATCCAGAAGCAGCTGTGACCAAAGAAGACGCGAGGCATACTAATGTATGCCTCGGATAGATTATTTCTGGCGTCTGCGACGTACCCACAGCAGAGGAAGTGCAAGTAAAGACAACCAGCTCAGAGAAGCAGACTGGCGCTCGTACGTCTCTGTTTCCGGCGCGACACATTCACTGATCTCTGTGCTACCCGTTTTAGTCAGAACCACTGGCACCACAACTGATTCTGATGCTTCGTTGCCATCAGAGTCCTTGTCTGGGTTCCCAAACGAGTCCAGCTTTGTCACCGTTTTGGTTGCAACTGCATATATCGTATTGTCATCCGTTATACGGATCGCTTCAGATATAGTGTATGGGAAATCGTCACTCTTACAAGGTAGTAGATCATTGATATTAGTCAGTTTTTCGTCACCGATCTTATACATGAATGCTTCACTGCGAGAGTTAGAAACGTTTTTCTCAGTTTCGCCTTCACCAACCATATAACCGGCGTTGTTAATGTCTCTGACGAATGTGTCTGAGCCACTGAAATAACTGGGGATCTCTACCAACTCTTTATCATTCATGTCGTAGTAAAACCCATTCACTTCAAATAAGGTGCCCTGGTTTTGTCTGCCTACGTATCCCGCAATCACATTGTTGTCATTGATATCCAGAGCATACCCTGTCTGATAAAAGTCATCATGCTCTCGTAAAGTGAAAAACTGACCATCCTGATAATAGCCTGGCTCTTCAAAAGCCTTAAGGCTATCGTCGATCCTGACTCTGGACTTACCTACAGCAATACCCGCTTTGTTAATAGCATACGCCGAACTGTAGAATGGATTGTCTTCATCGTCCTTGCGCTCCAAACCAATACCCAGGTTTTTTGCTTCAATGACATTGAAGTCTTTATCCAGCGTCCATTGGTAAGCGCGCAGATCATAGACCCCCCGTCCCTGACGCCAGATACAAACCGCTTCAGGCTCGTCTTTATCATCACAATTGTCAGTGATCGTAGTTTGGCTGTTTTCAGGCAAACCTACTGATGCCTGACCGACCACCAGATAATTTCCCTCATCAGTCAGTGTAATATCTGTCGCGATACTGTAGCCACCATATTCAGTGAATTCAGGCTCTAAAGTTACTCGCTTACCACCCGGAGATATTACTATTGCGCGTGCATGCCAGTCGCGAACAAAATAGGTTTTTGCCTCGCTTTCACCCTCTGGCGTGAAAGTAATCTTTTTAAAAGGCGCAGAGCCCCAGCCAACCACAGTGCCATCAGCCGCTACAGCGGTCATCGAATTACTGACGGAACGTGTCAGACCCGCATAGTCGGGCGACTCTATATCGAATATATCAACCAGGTTAACACTGGTACCTGTGAATTCGAGCCCGGCGACTGAACTGATTTTTTGGAATTCAGCACTGGCACTTTGTGTACCAGATGATAAGTAACCCAGCATAAAGTTATGTGCTTCAGCGTCTGTTGAAAGCGCATCGCCATTTTCTATATCATCCAGAGTGAACGAAATAGTCTCATCTCTGTTTTCCAAAATTCTTTTGTATGAGTCGTAATAGCTAGTGATCGAGTTGTCTTGAAAGTCTATATAGCTAATGTCGACTGGCAAATTAAATAAACCTGTCACGCGGCCAATGGCGTCACCGCTTTCATTGACATCCGTGACATAGTGCATTTTGCCAATGTCGCTGGTTGGTAATTCAGTGAGTTTGTAGGTCGCGGCAATCGCTTGACCAGATAGGCCGAAAATAATGCTGGCGGCCATAAGTGAATATTTCATTTCAATCCTTACTACTGATTCTGTAATGCTTCTAATTCTTCCCAACGCTCAAACGCGGCTTCAAGCTTGGACTCAAGGTCAGCCAATTGGTTCAACGCGGTTTGGGTCGTTTCAGGATCTTGCTTAAAAAACTCCGGCGAATTCACCAGGTTTTGCTGCTCTTCCAGCTCGTTTTCCAGAGCCTCTACTTTACCCGGCAATGCTTCCAGTTCAAGCTTTAATTTGTAGCTTAATTTGCCTGATTTGTTTTTATTGGCAGGTTTTTTGTTATCGCTTGCTTGTTGTTTCTCTTTGTCGAGTTTTTCCAGCGCTTTTTTCTGTGCCTCCTGCTGCGATCGGTACGCTTCAAAATCACTAAAGCCACCTACGATCTCAGTCACCTTGCCATTACCTTCAAATGCCCAAACACTGTTACAGGTATTATCGATAAACTCCCTGTCGTGGCTAACAATCAGGATAGTCCCCTGATACTGATTGATGATCTCTTCAAGTAACTCAAGTGTTTCAATATCCAAATCATTGGTCGGCTCATCCAGTACCAGAACATTCGAAGGTTTTAGAAACAACTTAGCCAGCAACAGGCGGTTCTTTTCTCCCCCCGATAACGCCTTAACCGGGGTACGAGCGCGTGCAGGAGGAAACAAGAAGTCTTGCAGATAACCCAGTACATGCCGGCTACGACCACCCATTTGTACTTCTTGTTTCCCTTCAGCGACATTGTCCTGAACCGTTTTTTCCTCATCCAGTTTTTCCCGGTACTGGTCAAAATAGGCCACTTCAAGGTTGACGCCTTGCTTCACCTTACCTTTATCGGGAGAGATATCACCAAATAAAATTTTCAGTAACGTCGTTTTACCGACCCCGTTTGGACCAATTAAGCCAACCCGATCACCACGCATAACCAGGGTCGAGAATTCATCAACAATGCGCTTATCTTTAAAAGCATGACCAATGTGTTGCGCCTCAAAGACCAGTTTCCCTGAACGCTCCGCCGATTCAATGTTAAAGTCGGTCTTACCAACTTGTTCAACACGCTGCTTACGTTCAACCCGCAGTGCTTTTAGAGCTCTGACTCGTCCCTCGTTGCGTGTACGTCGTGCTTTTATCCCTTGACGGATCCAGGTCTCTTCTTCCGCTAGCTTTTTATCGAACAAGGCATTTTGTGCTTCCTCTACTTTGAGGTCGTGCGCCTTTTGCTCAAGATATTTGGCATAATCGCCCGGATAAGAGACCAGCTTTCCACGATCTAAGTCGAGTATCCGCGTTGCAACACCGCGAATAAATGCCCGGTCGTGCGAAATAAAAACAATGCCGCCTTTGAATTCTTTTAAAAACTGCTCAAGCCACTCGACACTGCTCATGTCCAGGTGGTTGGTTGGTTCATCAAGCAATAACAGATCAGGATCACTCACCAAAGCCTTAGCCAGAGCCACTTTGCGTAGCCAACCGCCTGATAACTTTTCGAGTTTCATATTAGCGGTCAGTTGCAACTGCGTCAGCACCAGCTTGATACGACTTTCGAAACGCCATGCATCCTGGGCTTCAATATCTGCGGACAAACGTTCGAGACGGCTCAATAAGCTACTAGAGTGATCAGTTTGCAACGCTTCGCTGACATTGTGATAATCAATCAACAGCTGGGCAATATTGGGAAGACCCCCAGCCACATAATCGAATACACTGCCCTGCGCTCCTTTTGGCGGGTCCTGTTCAAGGCGAGACACTTTAAGTCCCGAGACCTGGTTAATTTCACCATCGTCCAAGTGGACCTGGCCATCCAGAACTTTGAGTAGGGTTGACTTACCGGCACCGTTGCGCCCGACAATACAGACCCGTTCACCTGCTTCAATGACTGCATCTGCCTGATCTAACAGGGGATGAGTGCCAAAAGCCAGTTGGGCCCGTGCAATTCTGATTAAATCCATCTTACTTTAACAACTCTTTTATATCTTGTTCTGTGAAGGGCCAAAACAAAGTTCTGGCGCTATCTGTTGACTTAAGTACGGGAATAGAAGTCTGGTATTCAGCCATCAGTTGCGGATCTTCCACAATGTCCTGATGCTGCACTGCATCGCTGGCAACACAACGTAACACCAGTTCATAGGCTTGCTCGCACAGGTGACAGCCATCGGTATAAAACAGAGTGAGCTTAGCCATGAGTGATCAACCAACTATTATGAATTTGCTTGTTACGCTTAAAATCCGGCGACAAGGTCTGATCTGACACATTTTCGGCTTTCAGGCCGAGCCCCATCAAACCCACTTCATCCATTTTAAAACCCCGTTTGTTATTGGAGAATAACAAGGTACCGCCAGGACTGAGAATTTTTTTGACCCACTCAAGCAACTGAATATGATCCCGCTGGACATCAAAAACCTCTTTCATCCGCTTTGAATTCGAGAAAGTTGGCGGGTCAAGAAAGATAAGATCATATTGACCTTGCGCATGCTCAAGCCATTTCAGACAGTCTGCCTGTTCAAACCTAAACCGAGGATTACGCAGCTCATTTAAGGCAAAGTTTTCTTCTGCCCACTTCAGATAAGTCTTAGACATGTCCACTGTCGTCACCGCTTTTGCACCACCAAGTGCCGCATGAACCGAAGCGCTCCCTGTATAAGCAAACAAGTTAAGAACACGCTTGTTCTTAGCATTTTGCTGAATATATCGTCTTGCCAGACGATGATCTAAAAACAGCCCGGTGTCCAGATAATCAAACAAGTTTACTTTGAATTTAGCACCAAACTCTTCAACGACTTGCACTCGGTTTTGCTTACTGAGTGCATTATATTGTTCCTGACCTTTTTGCTTTTTACGGACTTTAACCGCAATGTTAGAAGGGTCAATATCCAAGGTTTCGGCGGTAAGCGTGATCACGTCTTGAAGACGCTTATTGGCAACCAGTTCATCAATTTCTTTAGGTGCTGCGTACTCAAATACGACGGCACTGTCACCATAGACATCGACTGCTACATTATATTCTGGAATATCGGCATCATAGACACGGTAGGCCTCGACTTGCTCTTTCTTGAGCCAGCTTTTCAAAGCCTGCTTGTTCTTTTTAACCCGGTTTGCGAAGGCTCGAGACTGCTCAAAATGCAGTGCCCCTGCTTGTTCATTTTGCGCTACCTGACGTTCATCCATATCATACAAATAGAGGGACACGTCGAGTGGACCATTTTTAAATTTGTAGCGCTTTTTAGACGACAACTTAAGTGTTTTAAACAACGCTTCATCTGTGCCAAGTAATGCCAATGACCAATCTTTATAGTGCTTTTTAAAGCGCTCGCCCATCCCCCGATACAGGTTAATCAGCTCAGCCATAGAACCCAGACGCTCACCATAAGGCAAGTTACTTAATAACGTGCCTGGACGCTTAGCGACACAAGTCAGCTGACTGGCATCTCCGTCGTTAAAGCGAATATATTGCCCAAGCCCGGCACGTTTAGCATTTCCTCTGGCTGTATCGAGCACCTGCGCATCAATGTCCTGACCGATGATCCATAAAGGTTTATCCAGCTGTGCCTGCTTCAATTCAGCTTTAAGCTCTTTAAATTTGGCATCACGAAAACCAGGCAAACGTTTGAAGGCAAAATCTTTATTCAGATTAGCTGGGACATTCAGGGCCATACTGGCCGCCTCAATCAATAACGTGCCGGAACCACAACACGGGTCAAATAATGGCTTAGAGGTATCACTCAGCCAGCCACTTCGTTTTACGAGAGCCGCTGCCAGGTTCTCCCGGATCGGTGCCCGACCTTGCTTGGTTCGGTACCCTCTGTCAGACAAGCGCGGGCCTGAATAGTCGATATATAATGCAATTTTCTGTTTATTGAGCTTGGCGATAACGCGCACATTGGCTTCTTGTTTATCAACAGACGGACGTTGCTCGTACAGATCCTGAAAATAATCCACAATGGCATCTTTGATGACTAGACCGGAAAACTGAGTGTTTTTTAGTTCCCGGTTAGTGCCATTGAATTCAACCGCAAACGTTTGCTTTGGACCAAACCACTCCTGCCAGCCCTGAAAACGCGCAAACTTGTACAAATCATCTTTATTGTTGATGTCTTCATGTTCATCAATCAGCATCATGACACGCGTGGCAAAACGCGTTGTCATACAGAATTTTTGAACAGCCAGGCTATCCGCAGTGAAGCGGACCGAACCAACGCTTTGCTTGACGACTTCAAGTCCCTGAGACTGAAGTTCTTCAAGCAACAGGTTTTCAATTCCAATGGACGTTAAGGCGATAAACTGCAATGTAAATACTCAATAATTTCAATTGCAGCGAGTATAACACAGCAAGTGACAGACTGGGATATCAGAGTGGCTGTACGCGTTGGCGCATGATAAAAATGAGAAGCTGCCCTGTCAGGCTGTTTGGGTCAACTTATGTGCCTGGATCAGAGGGTGCACTCTGTCATTCAGTACCTTGATGGCCTGAAACTGCTCCAACTCGATGTTCTCATCCAGCATAAAACCCTGAGTCAGGTTGATACACATGCTGGTTTCCTGGTTATGATCGACTATCAGGAATTCACCTGACTGGCATCTTGATTGGAGAGTAACTACAGCTTCGCACAAGGGTTGGCCCCCGTTGTAACATTTGAAAAACCAACTTTTGGCCTGAACGGGAAGTAGATGGAATTTTGCTGCTGTGGCATTAAGCGCTATCTGACAACACTGAGGTTCAGACCAGACCTTAAAACCAAGCAAATAATCATACACATTACGATAAAAAGCGGCTTCGTCGACACTCAAATCGACGCTATGAAGGGAATCTTCGGTTAACTGCCTCAAGCGAAATGGCGTACATAACTGAAGGTCCTCGCCCAAGTCAACAAGCAGTCTGTTTCTGTGGCTACATCTAATCCAACGCCACTCTTTGGATGCTTGCAAAATGGACCTCCCAATATCAATGTGTTATGTGCGTATGCCTGTAAAGAAGTATATCGCGAATTATCACTGTGTAAAAATTTTTGTAATAACAAATTGTTTTAGATCATCGTGCTATATAAATGATCTTTATAAGGAAAAAACGATCTTTTCCACAAGGAAAAGATCGTTTTTCACATTAGCTCAAGAGTTCGTCTGTATATTTCAAAATAATTACAAACTATTTCATAAGCTTATAAAACAGCTAGTTAGATCTCAGTGAGGATCTTTTTGATCAACTGAGGTCCTTCATAGATAAAGCCAGTGTAAACCTGCACTAAATCTGCGCCTGCATTGAGCTTTTCTTTTGCCGCTGCGGCGCTGTCGATCCCGCCAACACCAATAATAGGCAGTTTACCTTCAGTCATTCGTTTCAATTCACTAACAACTTGTGTGGATTTTTCACGTACCGGGCGACCCGATAAGCCACCGGCTTCTTCAGCGTGCTCTAACCCTTTAACCGCTTCTCTTGATAAGGTTGTATTAGTTGCAATAACACCATCAATACGGTTGTTAACTAATGACTCGGCAATTTGCTGCAACTGTACAGCGTCAACATCGGGTGCGATTTTTACCAGCATTGGTACTGACTTTTTATGCTTCTCGATGAGGTCGATTTGCTCGTTCTTTAAACTTTGCAGCAAGTCATCCAATGCTTCGCCATATTGCAGGTCGCGCAAACCCGGTGTATTGGGTGAGGATATATTAACGGTAATATAAGATGCATGCTCAAACACTTTGCGCATACAGTGAATGTAGTCATCTTTGCCCTGCTCGTTCGGCGTATCTTTATTTTTACCGATGTTGATACCCAGGATCCCGTTATAACGCGCTGCTTTTACATTGTTAACCAGGTTGTCGACCCCTTTATTATTGAAGCCCATCCGGTTAATAATTGCGTTCGCTTCAGGCAACCTGAAGATCCGCGGTTTTTCGTTACCTGCCTGAGGTCTGGGTGTGACCGTTCCCACCTCAATAAAGCCAAAACCCATCTGGCTGAATGCATCAATGCATTCCGCATTTTTATCGAGTCCCGCAGCTAACCCAACCGGGTTGTCAAATTCCAAGCCAAGGAAATTAACCGGTTTCTTTGGAAGTGACTGTGACCAGGCCATACTTAATGGGGTATTCGCGAAGCGGCGTAAATTTCCGAGTGCGAAATCATGAGCCCACTCGGCATCTTTACTGAACATATAGCGACGCGCTAAATCATAAAACATGGAGACTCCTTAAGTTCCTAGTAACGTATGACACCAATCAGCATTAATGCATAACCAATTTAAAGAATAAAACCTGCCGCTAACTGTGTTAAAAACCTCTTGTTTTGTACACTAAACAGCTAAATTATTGCCAGATTATCGACAGGATTTTCTTGCCTCAAAGTGGCTCATCTAATGAACCAATTCAGTATCAATTTCAAATCTGAGATAAAAAAATACCCCAGCAATGCCGGGGTATTTTAACGGGTTATTTTCTATTTGGAAGTGTCACAGTTGTGACTCAACAACATCAGCTCACGCAATGCCACTGAGAACTTCGCAAAGTCATGGCTTTGTGAGGTCTTGAACTCAGCCAGCATCTGTTGCCAGCGTAGCAACAAGGTAGACTGATTTTCCATCCACTGATTGATCAGTGAATCAACATCATGGTCGTCTCCCTCAAAGCTGTTCAATACAACTTCAGACAAAGCACGTTGCTGCCAGTCCAGCTCTTCACGGTAAGATGCACGCGCCAGAGCCTGCCAGTGGTTAGCGACAGGTTGTGCAGTGATCTGATCCAGGAACCAGTGCAGACCCATATTCGCACCCAGTTTGAAGTAGGTGTTTGACACCACGTCAATCGCGCGACCGGCGTTTGCTGCTACTTCAGCCAGATCCATTACAGAGAACAGACTAGACAGAGAAACGATACGCATAGCAATTTGCTCTGGTACACCTTGTGCGACAAGCGCATCGGCTTTTTCTGTCAAACGTGCACTTTCATCTTCAACCATGTAGTTGTTCAGGTTATTGCTCAGATCAGCAAAGGTCGGCGCAAAGAACGCGATGGTTTCTTCAATCGTCATACCTTTGTTGCGGTGACGCAGGAACCAACGTGTCGTGCGACGTACTGTACGACGCAACTGATACAACATTTCAGTCTGTACTGCTGATGGAATATGGTTATCCAATGCTGCAATTGACTGCCAGGTCTCTTTCATTTCGAAAATTTCACTGGCAATTGAGTAACACAGCGCAATTTCGGCTTCCGTTGCACCAGTTTCTTCGTGCATACGGATCATGAAGTTCAGACCCATGTCGTTAACGATATTATTCGCAAGTTTAGTTGCAATAATCTCTTTACGCAGTGGGTGGTTATCCATTGCCGCGTTAAAACGCTCACGCAGTGGGATTGGGAATGAATTTACTAACAGCTGACGATAGTATGGATTCTCTGAGATCTCATCAACAACCAGAGACTCCTTCAACACCATTTTAGAGTAAGAGACTAACACAGACAGCTCTGGACGAGTCAGATCTGACCCTGCCGCAGCACGCTCTGCGAGTTCTTCATCAGTAGGCAAAAACTCTATCGTACGGTCAAGCTTACCGTCTTTTTCCAATGCATGGATAAAGCGGATTTTCTCTTTCAGTGTTGCCGGGCCTTTCGACTTAGTGATAGACAGCGTATGTGTTTGACGGTAACAATCTGCCAGTACCAGCTCAGATACTTCATCAGTCATGGCATACAGAAGTTCATCACGCTGTTTCTTAGTCAGGTCACCTTCAGCAACCAGGCCATTCAATAGGATCTTGATGTTTACCTCGTTATCCGAACACGCCACACCACCTACGTTATCGATAAAGTCGGTGTTGATACGCCCGCCCTTCTCGGCAAACTCGATACGACCCAGCTGAGTTGCACCCAGGTTACCACCTTCACCGAAGATTTTCGCGCCCAGTTCAGAACCATCGATACGCAAACCGTCATTAGCACGGTCACCTACATCTGCATTGGATTCAGACTTAGCTTTAATGTAAGTACCGATACCACCGTTCCATAAAAGGTCAGCAGGCATTTTAAGTAGCGCTTTAATCAGCTCATTTGGTGTCATGCTGGCTTTTTTAGTGCCAATCATTTTCTTCATCTCAGCGGTCAATGTGATTGACTTAGCTGCACGTGAGAATACACCACCACCTTCAGAAATAAGCTCTTTGTTGTAGTCTTCCCAGCTTGAACGAGGCAAGTTGAATAGACGATCACGTTCTACATAAGACGATGCCGCATCCGGGTTCGGGTCGATAAAGATATGCATGTGGTTAAAGGCTGCCTGCAGGCGAATGTGCTTAGACAGCAACATACCATTACCAAATACGTCACCACCCATGTCGCCGATACCAACCGCTGTAAAATCAGTTGTCTGACAGTCAATGTCCATTTCTCGGAAATGACGCTTAACCGACTCCCACGCACCTTTCGCAGTGATACCCATTTTCTTGTGGTCATAACCAATTGAACCACCAGAAGCGAATGCGTCGCCTAGCCAGAAGTTATACTCTTCAGCAATACCGTTGGCAATATCAGAGAATGTGGCTGTTCCTTTATCGGCTGCAACAACCAGATATGGGTCATCTTCGTCATGACGAACTACGTCAACCGGTGGAATGATGTCGCCATGAATGATGTTATCTGTGATGTCTAACAGGCCACGGATGAACATCTTGTAGCATTCCTGACCTTCTTTAAAGAAGCCTTCACGATCGTTTGGCAGTTGCTTACAAACAAAACCACCTTTTGAGCCGACAGGAACGATTACCGTATTTTTAACCTGTTGCGCTTTAACCAGACCCAGTACCTCAGTACGGAAGTCTTCACGACGATCTGACCAACGCAGACCACCACGTGCTACTTTACCACCGCGTAAATGTACACCTTCTACACGAGGTGAATAAACGAAGATTTCATACGCAGGCAGCGGCAGAGGCATCTCAGGGATCGCATGCGGGTTGATCTTGAATGAAATATAAGATTTGTTGCTATCGTCCGCTTCTTTTTGATAGAAGTTGGTACGCAACGTGGCGTTGATCATGTCAACATACATGCGAATGATGCGGTCATCATCCAGGTTAGCAACGTTTTCGAGCTCCAGGTAAATTTTCTCGATCAGTTTCTCAAGCGTCTTCTCAGCCGCTTTTTTCGCTGGTGAGAACTTCTTCACAAACAGCTCAACAATTTGTGCTGCAATGTGCGGGTAATGCTCAAAGGTATTTTCGATGTATGACTGCGAGAATGTCACACCAATCTGACGCATATACTTAGCATACGCACGCAGAATTGACGCTTCACGTCCGGTCATGCCACCCAGCAGAACCATGCGATTGAAACCATCGCTCTCAAGACGGTTATTCCAAACGTTAGTCAGTGCAGCACGGAAACGGGCTGACACTTTATCAAAGTCTGCAATCCCTTTTGAGTCGATCATCATGGAGAAGTCCATGATCCAGTTTACCTGACCGTCGCTACTCTTGATCGCATAGGGCGTTTCACCAATCACGCGAAGACCAAAGTTTTCCAACATTGGCATAACGTCAGACAGGTGAATTGGTACGTCTTTGTGGAACAAGCTCAAACGAACGATTTCGCTGTTCGATTCTTCCTGCGGACGATAGAAAAGCATTTCCAGCTTTTTCTCATCGCTTAGCTGCTCCAGCTTCTCAATATCGACCACAGCGGCACTTGGTAACACTTGATCTTTGTATGAGTGTGGGAACGCGTTGGCATATTTACGGTTTAGCTCATTACCGCGGGTTTCGCCATTGCTACCAAGCAGTGCTGATTGTAGTTTGTCTTCCCAAGTGCGAGCGGCTTCTGCCAGGTTGTTTTCAATGTCTTTCACGTTGTACTTAATACTGTTATCTGCCACACGTACGATGTAATGCGTTCTCGCCAGTGTGGACTCTGAGAAAAAGGTCGTAAACTCAACTTTTTCATTGGACTTAAATGCATCTGCCAACAGTTTTTGAGTTTCACGACGTAGTGCCGTGTTATAGCGCTCACGCGGTACATAGACCATGCATGAAAAGAAACGCCCGTATACATCACGGCGAACGAACAAACGACACATGTCGCGTTCCTGAATTTGCAATACGCCAGTTGCTACTTCCAATAGCTCGACCTCGCGCGCCTGCACCAACTCATCACGCGGATAAGTTTCCAGCAAGTTAAGCACAGCTTTATACGCGTGTGTCCCTTGTGCAAAGTCACACTGCTCCATAATGCGCTGGATCTTACTCTTAAGAACTGGCACATCTGCAGCGCTGTTATTGTAGAAGCTCGATGAGAATAAACCGATGAAACGGTCTTCACCAATAACGTTGCCCTGCTCGTCAAAGCGCTTGATACCCACATAATCAATATAGGCCGGACGATGAACACGAGACAGTGAATTGGTCTTAGTTAAAATCAGTAGATTTTTGCTGCGAGCTTCTTTACGTGCGACTTCTGGTAGCTCAGACAGTAAGCGGCCGCCGTCATGGCTCGAGTTTTTCATCAAACCCAGGCTGGTGTCTGGCACTGCGCGCAGTTCATGATCACCCTGAACAGGCACTAGGTCGTACTGACGGTAGCCCATAAAGGTGAAGTTATCTGAAGATAACCATTCAAGGAACTCAACTGCTTCATTGACTTCTGCCTGTGAGCAGTCATGGTGACGCGTCGGTATCTCTTTACTGACCGCAACCAATTTATCTCGGATAGGCTTCCAGTCTTCTACAGCTACAGACACATCTTTCAACACTGATTCCAGTTCTTCGGTGAACTCTTTCATTGCTTTTGCGTCAGTCTGACGATCAATCTCAATGAAGAAAACAGTTTTTGTCGATGAGGATTCCTGCTCGGTTTTTAGGTTTGAAAGCGCCGTAATCTTATTGTCACCATCGCGCTTTACTTTAAGCGGGCTGTGTAACAGTAAGTGAGACACGATATTTTTGCGGCCAAGTGCCATGCGTACCGAGTCAACCAGGAACGGCATGTCTTTCGCGATGATCTCAACGATCGTGTGAGAGGATTGCCAACCATCTTTGGCTACTTCAGGGTTAAAAACGCGAATAACCGCATCGTCATTGGCATTCTTTTCCAGAGAATTCCAAAGACTCAATGCGGCTCCGTATAAGTCGCTGTCGTTACGATGTGCCAAGTCCTCTTTAGACATATTGCTGTACAAGGCTTTGGCAAAAGTTTCAACGAGCGACACGTTTTCGGCATGAACTTTTTTGTGGATCAGCTTGGTGACGTTATCCAGGATAACTGACGCTGGACCTTCATTTTGTGTCATTATGTGTTCCTTAATCTATACCACCTTTGAACGGTAGATTATTTGTACAGCCATTTATTAGCGTGGAGTCATGTGAATTTTAACCTTTCTGGCGCTAATAAAAAGCCTTTTCGACGAAAACATTATAGCCTTTTCAGCTGGTTGGTCAGATATTCACTAAATATAGATATAAATGGCCGAAACCGGCCATTTATAAGCACTTTTATTCACACTTTTTTTTCTGGTCTGTCCAGATTAAGGTTCCTATTGCAGGTAATAATAAAACGGCGCCCAGCATATTAACGAGGAACATAAAGGTTAATAATATCCCCATATCCACCTGGAATTTGAGTGCTGAGAAAATCCAGGTACTGACACCAATTGCCAAAGTAATCCCTGTAAAGAGTACTGCACTCCCTCTTTCTGCCAAGGCGTTACGATATGCATAAGCAAGTGGCACGCCTTGCTTAAGCTGCGTCATCATAGAAGAGAGAATATAAATACCGTAATCGACACCTATACCCACACCTAAGGCGATAACAGGTAAAGTTGATACAGTTAAGCCAATTTCGAGTTTAACCATCAAGGCTTGTGCCAGAGTAGATACGATATACAAAGGTAAAACCACAGCGATGGTCGCACGTACACTTCTGAAGCTAATCAAGCACAGAACGATAACAGCCCCATATACGTAGATCATCATGGGTAACTGTGCTTCAGATACAGATTCATTGGTCGCGGCCATAACACCAATGGGGCCAGAAGCCAGTTTAAATTGTACCGTATCGGTGCCCTCTTCCTGTGCAAACGCTTTTATCTGCGTGACTACATTATCTATGGTTTGGGCTTTGTGATCAGCCATGAAGATAATAATAGGCATCACAGAACAATCACCATTTAACAAACCTGTGCTTGTTTCAACTCGCGACGTAGCCTGAACCAGTGATGCGCCATTACGCGGTAATGTTTGCCACTTGAGATTGCCCTCGTTATAACCGGCATTCACAGATTGCGCGACTGAGCTCAGAGACACTGCAGACTGGACGCCTGGCAAGTTCTCAACGCGCCACTGAAAACGACTAATCCTGTCCATTGTATCGTGCTCTGTGCAGGCCGCAGGATAGGCTTCAACCAACACTTTGAGAATATCAGATGAAATGGCATACCGGTCTGAGATCAGGAAAGTATCCTGATTGTAGCGAGCGTCTTCATGAAGCGCGGGTGCACCCGCATGCAAATCACCTATTTGCATATGCTGAGATTGCCAGTAGCCAAGACCAAATAGAATCGCACTGACCAACAAGATGATCCGTGCAACGCGCTTATCTGTCGTTTTCACTAGCGCTTCACGCATCGTGGTGAATAGCTTATTACTGAACGAGTTACCATCATCAACACGATGTATTTTGCTCGAATTATAGTAAGACGCCAGCACTGGAAGCAGGATCAGGTTAGTGAAAATAATCACGGCCACACCCAAACTTGCGGTGATTGCCAGCTCACGAATAATGCCAATGTCGATAGCTAGTAACGTTAAGAAGCCTACGGTGTCTGACAGCAAGGCAATACCACCGGGGATTAACAGCGCCTTGAAACTCGCCTCAGCCGCCACTTTGCTACTAACGCCTTCAGCCACCTTTTTGCCGATCGCATTGATCATCTGCACACCATGACTCACGCCAATTGCAAAGACCAGAAATGGCACCAGAATAGACATAGGATCTAACCCAAAACCCAGAACAGTAAGTAGGCCCATTTGCCACACCACGGCAATCAAGGAGCACATAATAGGCAATAAAGTCAGTTTGAAACTCTTACAGAATAACCAAACCATCACAAACGTGAACAGAATCGCAACTGCGAAGAACAGAATTACCCCTTTTGCTCCATCTGCAATATCACCCGCCATTTTCGCAAAGCCAATGATATGGATAGATACTTTATCCGTGCTAAGTGGCTCGCGAATTTCACTTTCCAGTTTCTTCGCAAATGCCAACGTATCGAGCTTTTCCTGCGTTTGAGGATCAATTTCCATTAGTTGCGCTGTGACCATCGCACAAGAATAATCGCTAGCGACCATGCGGCCCACAACTTTGGCTTTCTCGATGTTTTGCTTAACCACAGCCAGGCCTGCCTCATCGGCAGAAAAGTTAGCAGGAATAATAGGACCACCCGCAAAACCGTCCTCTACAACCTCAACAAAGCGGGCGCTGGGCGCAAAAATAGAGTTAACCAGCGGGCGATTCACGCCAGGAATAAAATAAAGCTGATCATGTACTGCTTTTAACTGAGTAAAGAATTCTGGATTAAAAATATCTCCATCTGCATCACAGACGGATATCAGAATGCTGTTCGCACCGCCAAACTGTTTTTCATGTTTCAGGTATACCTTCATATACTCATGATTTAGCGGAATATTTTTATTGAAAGATGCATCAAGCTGGATCTGTGTTGCGCGATAGCCTAAGAACAGAGTTGCTATGATGAAGAGTATAATCATCGCAACACGATGTCTGAAAACAACGTAAACAAGTTGGTTTAACAATGACTGCATTAGTGTTTAACCTCTACTATCTGGATCCCGTTTTCCGTTGCCAGCACCAATTGTCCTTCGAACATAACGCCGGCCATAATAGATTTACCATTTTTCAACTGCTCACTAGACAGACCTGTTTCGGTACGTGTGTGAATAACGCCACTGTTCGCAAACAAGTATTGTTGATCATCAACCGTCAATACCTGATTAATGGTAGCAGTTTTGTTGAATGCCAGACGCTGGAACTGAGATAACGCGGCGTCAGAGACAAATGCGTTTCCACGTAACCCGGCTGTGACTACCCGGCCATCTGCTGTTTTGCTAATAGTGAAAAGAGAACCTGCATAGAACTCAGGTAACTTACGCCAGTTTTTCCCGGCATCTTCACTGACAGCGAATAAGCCCATCTCGCCGGCTAATAAATACTGTGAGCCATCAATCAGCAAAGTGTTGAAATGCGGCAGGATAAATGCGGTTTCATCTTCATAAGCCGCCGGATCATCTGCTTTTAGCTCCGCCAGATAGGTCACATCATCGGGGTGGACAAAAGCATCGATAAAACGCTTAGTCCAGTTTTTTCCGCCATCTGTCGTTTCATACATCATGCCGTAAGCACCAACAGCATAGCCAATTTGCTCATTGGCAAAAGTAATATCCAGACACGGTTTTTCGATATCAGGCAAATGTTGCTGAATTAGCCAACTCTGCCCGCCATCTTCTGTGTGTAAAATGGTTGCGTCATGACCACACGCCCAACCTTTTTTTTCGCTGGCAAACGTCACTGATGTCAGTAAACTTTGCACCGGCACTTGAGCCTGCTGCCAGGTTTTACCATCTTTGCTGGTCACTATGGTGCCATGCTTGCCAACTGCTACCAGCTGCGCACCGGTATAACTGATATCTGTTAATAGTGTACGCTGAGGATGTGCCACCATTAATGCATCAGAAGCTGCGGCTACTGCATCACTTTGCATTGCCATCACTGCAATCGTGGTTGCGACTAACTTCTTAATCATGATGAGTACTCGATAATTAGTGTGAGAGAGAATAGGAAGTGCAAATTCAGGGACTGCCAACACAGTCCCTGAGAAGTAGTACTGTGCCGGAATTAACCGGCAGCTGTGCTTATCGTCTGCCCTCGCGACGTAAAGCGCTTTGTGTGAACTCATTGTCCTGGAATGACTGGCTGAAGTCGTACATTTTCTCTTCGTTGTCGAGACCAATAGCCAAGTAACGGCGAGAGTTCAGATCATGGTAAACATCCAGCGTACTCCAATGAGTAGGCACATCATAGTAGTTCAGGCCATGGGCCATAGCTACGCGATACATTTGATCGCGGTTATCATACAAATCTGCAACGTGGATCTGCCAGCTATCCTCATCAATGTAGAAAACACGTTTCTTATAAATGTGGCGCGTGCCTTCTTTCAGATTTGCTTCAACTACCCAAACACGATGTTTCTCGTAGCGTACATGTTCAGGATTAACGTGACCGGCCATCAGAATATCGTCGTACTTCAGTTTATCACTGTGCAATTTGTAGCTATTGTACGGGATGTAAAGCTCCTGCTTACCTTTCAAAGTCCAGTTATAACGGTTCGGCGACCCGTTGAACATATCAAAGTCATCAGTAGTACGCAGGCTGTCCGATGCAGTTCCTGGTGCGTCATAAGCAACGTTTGGCGCACGGCGTACACGACGCTGACCAGTGTTATAAGTCCACGCCTGACGAGGAGTCAGGATTTGGTCCATTGTTTCATGTACCAGTAGTGCGGTTCCGGCCAAACGCGCAGGCTCAGTTACCTTCTGCTTGAACTTAAACAGAACATTAGACTCTTTTAACTCAGCAGGTGTCGCATCAGGATCTGAATATTTTACTAACAGCTGCTCATCAAAACCGATGATGTTGTAAGAGCCTGATGCAGTTGGCATCGCCTGGCCACCATAACGCGCGATTGACAAACCACGATAGCGTAGCAGGTGATTCCAGATAGCTTCTAAACCGTCTTTAGGGATAGGAAAAGGAATACCAATTGCTGTGTCTTTAATCCCATTACCATCTTCAATCAACTGCGCTGTTGCAGCGTACTTTTTAGTTGCATCATAAACAAACTGTGGATATGCAGCACTACGACGAGTTGGGTAAACATGCATTTTGAACGTGTCTGGGTAGGTATTAAACAAAGCAACCTGTCCCGGGCTCAACTTATCTTTATGCTTATCCAGATTGGTTTTATCAATAGTGAACAAGATTTTATCATCTGCAAAAGGATCAGGATGGTGCATGCCCACTTTATAACCCGCAGGCGGCTTAGTGATCCCACCGGTCCAGGCTGGAATACTACCATCGGCATTGCCTGCTTTTTCTGCACCAATTGGAGTCAGATCCGCGCCTAAACGCGCAATTTCTTCAGGGGTCATTTTTGCAAATGCACCCGGTGCTGCCATCATTGTTATAATTGTTGCAGCAAGCATAGTAGGTTTTCTAAACATATTGAAAGCCCTTAGATTGAATACTTGATATTAAATGAAACGAAATCACGATCTGAGAATGTGTTGGTCTTGCCACCACCCCAGAATGCGTTATAACCAAAGTCAAATGACCAGGCATTTTGATAGTTAAAGTTCAGAGTCAAACCAACCGACTTACGATCTTCTACGAACAGGAACATTGGATCCGGTGTTATACCATTGACGTCATGAGAAAACACGATGCGAGGTGACATGTTAACGCCAGCAAACAAGTTATTGTATTCACCTTTAGCAATTAAGCGATAACCCCATGCAGAGGCGGTTGGGAATGGGTTTACTTCAGGACCATTTGAGATAGCCATATGCAACAGATCGTAGCTTTGACCGTTAATACCTTCAATCGTTCCGCTTCGGCCAGTACCCGCAACGTTTAAACGTAGCTCGTCATAACTCGGCATGTCTTTAATCGTGACGCCACCTACTTCACCAACCAACGCCCAGCTATCTGCACCCAGCGATGGGCCGAATAAGTGCGTTGCAGTGAATTGCAGCTGCATCGTGTCTTTCAACACATAACCCTGTGCAATTGCGCCTGGCTCTACATAAGCGACATCGTCACCTTTACTCAACTGAGACAAACCAGCGACGTCTGTGCGAATGCCAGCAAGAGCGAGCTGTTCCAACATACCCGCATAAAGCAACTCTACATCGTCAATCTGTAGAGGCTCGTCTTGGCGATAAGCAAACTCACCCGAGAATGCGGTTTCACCAATTGCGGTGTTGAAACTCAAACCGTACAACTTAATGTCTTCTGGGTATTCAATCAAACCTTGCGTAAATGCATTCAGGTTAGTGAAATTCTCATCATTCAGCGTGTTGTTCTGAATGTAATTCAAGTCGGCAGCAATGGCATCGCTGGTAAAGTTCGACGCCTTACCTGAGATCAGTGGGCGACGAGCATGGTAATTAATGTAGTATAACGCAAACTCAGTATCGTTAAGTTCTGGGGCAAACATACCCAGACGAATACCAAACTGACCACCATCCTGTGGCTCTCTCTTGCCATTCAGACCTTTGCCTTTCAGTGCAACTTTGGTTGGATATGCCAGATACATAGAAGTAAGCTGCGAAATAGCTGCTTCGCTTTGCAGTACATTTGGATCTGTAACGTCCAGGCCTTGAGCAGCTAACGCGCCCATCCAGTTTGTATGGAGGTTATTCAGTGCTTCAGTCAGATGTGCCAGATCAATATCCGGGTTGGCTGTGAAGCCGAGCTGAATGTTCTGGTTGTAACCATTTTCTGACGCAAAATCATTAGTAGAGAAATAACTTCCTGTCGCAGGAAGGCGTGTTTCATGCCATTCATACTGATAAAAAGCTTCCAGCGTTACGTTATCCGTCAGGCCTAGAGAGGCCCAGAACATGCCGACCGGAATGAACGCTTCTTTTAGCTCTGCACCAGGTGCTTTAAGACGGTCGATATCAACCGGGTTTACATTAATACCGTGGCTGATCAGGGTACTTTCACCCCAGTTGACTACCTGGCGACCCAATCTGACTGATAACGGGTTTTTACCGTTATTTATATCAAAATCTGCCCAAACGAAGGCATCAAGTAAACGAACATCGGAGCAAACCTGCTCTTTAGTGTCGTCATCTGCGCAAGGATCGACTTTCTGTCCAGATACCGGGTTGCTGTATGCAAAATCACCATCTTCCATCGCAAAATCGTAGAAATACATGAAACGAGAGAAGAAACCGTAGTTATCTTTACTGATGCCAAGTTCATGGGTGCCCTTGAGCAACTGAGAGAACGTGTCGCCCGAATCAAAGTTCAAGTTACCAGCGTCACCGTTGTTAGAGTATGCACCCTGTTGTGACCAGATCTGAGAAGACGAATAGATGGTGTTGCCTAATGAGGCATTATAACCGGTCCAGTTATAACGCGGGTGATTACTCTTACCAATGTGATCAAAGTCACGGTCTTCTACACGAATACTCTGACCGTAAGAAAACGTAGAATCAAAGGTCACATCAAAATCACCAACTTGGAACGTGGCGGCTTGCGCAGCAGTGCCAGCGACACCAAGACATGCAGCGCTTAGGCCCAGCATGATCTTGTTCTTCACAAAGCGCGATGTTTTTATCATTATTTCTCCCCCCTTTGGCGGGTAATTCTTATCAAGTTATTGTTTTTTGTTGTCGTAACGATAGAAGCGATAGCTTTAAATTACAAATAATACGCGTCTGATCGGTGCATTTTTATCTCATTGGAGCGTATTTCACTCATGGTAAGACGTCCTACCAGAGTAGTTATAACACGTAATTTAAGTTTAAAACAAACCGATTTAACAAAAATACTTTATGTCTCGTCGCATAATTGTCATCAAGCTACTTTTTCCAGCGCTACGAAGCGGTTATTTTCATCAAGCAACAAACGAAAGCGACCTCGAACGCCTAATGTTGATACGTGTCGCCTGATATGATGGGCAGGAAAGCGGATCCGCTTTCCCCCATCCTCTACGACTTGTATATACTCAACATGCCCGTGGTAATACGCCATACATTGTTCATGGCTTAAATCCATGTAAAAGTAATACTCATGCATAATGTGGATACAAACCTTTACACATTTCGACTAAAAGCACTTTTAGTTCAGTGCTTTGTCAATTTTTTCATACAGATCATCGCTCAGTTCAGGTAGTCGAGCCAGTTTTTCCAACTGAGCTTTCATTAGCCCTTGTCTGGTGTCATCAAAACGCTTGAAGGACAGCAAAGGCGTAATTATTCTGGACGCATTTTGCGGATTGACCTGGTTTAGCTCAGCGATTAAGTCACCAAGTAACGCATATCCACGACCATCTTTGAGATGGAAGTGCCTGGGGTTACCCCGCGTGAAAGCACCAATCAAAGCACGAACGCGATTTGGATTGGCTTTATCGAAACACGGATGGTTGTACAGGGATAAAATGTTGTCGATGCAATTGTCGTTACTCCGGCTCGCTTGCAATGCAAACCATTTGTCCATTACCAGCAAATCTGACTGCCATTGTTTGTCAAAGTCATCCAGTAATAACTGAGTCAGTACATGGTCAGCGTTGACAGCCGCTCTAAGCGCCCCCAGTTTCAACGTCATGTTATGACTCTCACTTTGTGCCTGGATCCAGCCCTGGATTTGAGGGTCTGACACCTGTGCGAGGTAAAACAAGCATTTATTCTTCATGGTGCGAATAGCAACTGCCTTTGCCTCAAGGCTTCCGTCATCCTGTAGTTGTGCATACACATCACGCCAAACTGATTTCAACTGAGTCGCTATCTGGCACTCAATAATCGAAATAGCTTGCGTCAGCTGCTCAACCGGAACTGGTGTATAGTCAGCATTCAGGGCGTCAAAGCCAGGCACAGTGAATAGCTCAGCGAGGATTGACAAGTCTCCACTAAGATCATCAAGCAATATACGTAATGCCTGAATTAAGCTTTCTGGTAGCTGATATTCATCAAACATCTGAGTATTTACCAGTGACTTAATCTCGGCTTTATAAAGCTGCTGAATGGCTTCCCAGCGTGCGTAATCACTGCTGGCATACTTGGCAATGTGAAGCAGCTGATGTTGCTGATAATCATAATTCAATAAACAAGGCGCTGAGAACCCTTCAAGTAATACAACAACTGGCTCGTCCTCTAATCCCGAAAAGACATAGCTCTGCTGCTTTTCGGTAAGCTCTATTACTTTACCTTGTTTTGCAATCGACTCAGGGATGGCTATCACTTCTCCCTGCTCGTCCAACAGCTCAACTGCAACCGGAATATGCAAAGGAGCCTCTACCGGATCATGTTCTGCATGGCTTTGGGCCAGATGTAGCGTAAACTCGCCCTGTTGCGAATCAAAGCTCGTACGCGCGCTAATTTTGGGCGTACCAACCTGGTTATACCAAAGTTTAAACTGGTTTAGATCTTTGCTATTGGCATCACTCATCGCTGCAACAAAGTCATCACAAGTTACCGCCTGGCCGTCATGACGCTCAAAATAGAGCTTCATCCCCTTCTGAAAACCAGCTTCCCCCAGGATGGTGTGCATCATGCGGATCACTTCTGCGCCTTTGTTGTATACAGTCACTGTATAGAAATTATTCATTTCGATAACTTGCTGTGGGCGAATTGGATGCGCCATAGGCCCAGCATCTTCAGCAAACTGATGGGTGCGAACTGTATTCACTGCATCTATCCGGTTTAATGCACGCGAACCCAGATCACTGCTGAACTCCTGATCACGAAATACAGTCAGTCCTTCTTTAAGGCTCAACTGGAACCAGTCGCGGCAAGTTACCCTGTTCCCTGTCCAGTTGTGGAAGTATTCATGGCCGACGATGGACTCAATGACATGAAAATCTCTATCAGTGGCCGTTTCCTGATTGGCTAACACGCAGGCACTGTTGAACACATTAAGTCCCTTGTTCTCCATTGCTCCCATATTGAAAAAATCGACAGCAACAATCATATAGATATCCAGGTCGTATTCGAGATCAAACCTTTCTTCATCCCATGCCATGGCCTTTTTCAATGACGCCATGGCATGCGGCGCTTTACTCAGATTGCCTTTGTCTACAAATAACTGCAGGTCTACCTGGCGACCCGAACGTGTTTCGAATGTATCTGTCAGGACATCAAAGTCGCCGGCAACAAGTGCAAATAAATAGGACGGCTTCTTAAAGGGATCTTCCCAACTCACGTAGTGACGACCATCCGCCAGCTCTCCACTGTCGACCTTATTACCATTGGACAGTAAATGTGGCATTTCCCTGGGTCCGATGATCTTGACCTGATAAGTCGTTAGCACATCGGGTCTGTCCAGGAAATACGTAATTTTTCGAAACCCTTCAGCCTCACACTGCGTGCAATAGGCGCCATCTGACAAATACAATCCTTCGAGAGAGGTGTTCGTAGCTGGCGAAATCGTATTTACGATTTCGATTTCAGCGTGCTCACCCAGCCCAAATAGTTCCAGGCCAGTCTCATGTAGCTTGTAATCTGAGTGGCTTTGTCCATCCACTTTCACAGACTGAAGGGTCAGCTCGATACCATCCAGCATCACGGACGTTGCGCCATCCAGTGACGACAGCGTAAAGCGAGCCGTCACTTTGGTATTCTGGGCATCTAATTCGAAGCATAAGGCGAGATTCTCAACGTCATGTGTGGGAGGCTGATAATCATGCAGGTATTTGGCCTGAGGTTTTGAGGTCATGACAATTCCTATTATCAAATTACATGTGCTTGCGTCACGAAGACAACTGAACACAGTGAAAAAATGAGTACAAATCAATATCTTTATTGTAGAACGGCCCGCGCTAAGGGCAAAGGGATTTATGACTGTGAGACGAGCAAAAACGCCTCAAATTCAATGAGGCGCTTTTCTTTCTTTTTTTAGGCTTTAATAAGCTAGGCGTCTGGTGCTGTTGCACCTTGCTGCATCGCTTTAGGCTTAATTTTTAAAATCTTAATGCCCAGGTATGCGTACACAATTGCCAGGAATGGATTGATTAGGTTAAAGAAAGCGTAAACCGCATAATCAAGTGGATTTATCAACAGCACACTTTGCATATACGCACCACACGTATTCCATGGGATCAAGGGGCTTGTTATCGTCCCCCCGTCTTCCAGTGTTCTGGATAAGTTAACACTTCTCAGGCCCCGTTTCGTATACTCTTCTTTGAACATACGACCAGGCACCACAATGGCAATGTATTGATCAGCCGCAACCAGGTTAGTACCAAAACAAGTAGCAACCGTAGAGGCAATGAGTGAACCTGTACTCTTAGCCACTTTCAGAATGCTCTTGACAAACAGCTCAAGCAATCCGGTTTTTTCCATGATTGCACCAAACATTAGCGCCGTCATAACCAACCAGGTCGTCGTCAACATACTCGACATCCCGCCGCCACTGAGCAGGTCATCCATCTTGGCATTACCCGTTTCGAGACTAAAACCATCAAAGAATGTGGCCCAAACCAGTTTGAAATGACTGACCAACACGCCTTCATCCGGATTTACCTGGCTCGCTATCAAATCTCCCTGGAACAACAATGCCCATATCGCACCAACAACGGCGCCAATAGAAATAGCAGGAAAAGCTGGCATCTTTTTAATGGCAAGACCGAGAAGAATAACCAAAGGTACGAGGTTAACTATGCTGATATTGAAGTTACTTTGCAGGATCGTAGCAATCTCATCAATTTTACTCGATTCACTCGACACATCAGCATTGAACCCCATAAAAATAAATATGATTAAGGCGATAACAAAGCTTGGCACTGTGGTCCATAGCATGTGCTGAATGTGCTGAATGTGCTCGAATAAATCACTCCCCGCAACCGCTGGCGCCAAATTCGTTGTTTCTGACAGCGGAGACAACTTGTCTCCGAAGTATGCACCTGATATAACTGCCCCGGCAGTCACCACAGGATCCAGTCCCAAGCCATTAGCAACCCCCAGCAGGGCAACACCTATTGTTGCAGCTGTTGTCCAGGAGCTGCCAATACTCATAGCCACAATGCCACAAATTAAACACCCAGCCGCGTAAAACCACGAAGGGTGAATAATCTGTAAACCATAGTAGATTAAAGTGGGCACTGTGCCGGAAAGCAACCAGGTTCCAATCAAAGCACCTACCATCAGCAGAATGAGGATTGCCCCCAAAGAGATGGTGATCCCTTTGATCATCGCTTCTTCAAGCGTCTTCCAGGTAAAGCCATTTTTAAGCCCGATCAACGCAGCTGTAAAGGTAGCAAATAGCAGGGCTATCTGGTTTGGCCCTGAAGAAGAATTATCACCGTAGAGGTATACAGCTGCGCCTAACAGGCTTACCAATACCACAATAGGAATAAAGGCATCCAGATAGGATGCTTGTTTTTGTTGTCTCAAACCAGAATACTCCTTCGCACTTAATGGAGTGCTTTATTATTATCTCTGCCGGGTCAGTTCAACGTTAAGCACAACTCATGAATCTGCGCCCAAGACAGCGCCAGGCAAGTTCCTGCCCGACTATTTTTAATATTGCAGCTGACAATAATAACAAATTTCCCACGCACTGGTAACGAAAAAAGGCGCTCAATGCGCCTTTTCATAGTTTAGCCTTCTGTACGTCTTTTTTGTTAAACCGTGTTCAGTCAGCGGTATTGTTTTTTGCCAGGCGACCGTAATTGATCAGGTCTTGCGTGATCAGAGCTGCCTCCTCCAGGTACGGGTCCAGCTCAGCAATGATCTCTGGTACATCATCCAAGTCTTTCACAGGCTCTTGTCCCAGACGCTTCAGACGTTCATTGGTACGCTTAAGTGCACGCTCATCACGCTCTTCACGTTCTTTTGTGCGCTCAGCTTCAACAAGAGAAATAGCAATGTCGTCCTTCTGTGCTTTATATCGCGCTATATCGTCGTATACATAAGCAAACTCAGGCTCTTTTGCAATACGGATCCCGTGGCGCTCATTTAAATACTTGATGGTTGGACTCAAATCATCCAATTGTCGATACTTGGCTCTGACAATGCTATCCCACGGTAATGCATTATCTTCCTGGCTTTCGCCCCACTCGGCAGGTTCAACCGCTGAAGGCAGCAAAATATCCGGGATCACCCCTTTATTTTGTGTACTGCCACCATCAATACGATAAAACTTAGCTATGGTGTAAGTAATGCTGCCAAGCGCATTGTCGAACAGGTCATAGGTCTTTCTTAACCCACGGTGCTGCTGTACGGTGCCTTTACCAAAAGTCTGCTCACCAATGACTACTGCGCGACCATAATCCTGCATCGCTGCTGCAAATATTTCGGATGCCGACGCACTATAACGGTCTACCAATACGGTTAGAGGGCCATCATAATAAGTAACACCATCACTGTCTTTTTGAGCTTCAACACGGTTATATGCTGTGTGAATTTGAACAATCGGACCTTTATCGATGAATAAACCCGAAAGCTGTGTGGCTTCATACAGTGAGCCACCGCCATTTTGTCTTAGGTCAACGATAATACCATCCACATTTTGCGCTTTGAGCTTATCGAGCTCTCTTTTAACATCTTTTGATAAGTTATTGTAGAAGCTTGGTATTTCAATCACGCCCACTTTACTGGTGAGGTCTGAATAATTCGCTTCGAAAACTTCAGACTTAGCAGCTCTGTCTTCCAAGCGGATTTTATCCCGTACGATTTCCACAACCTTAGGCGTACCATGCGTGTCACTGCCTTTAAGGTACTGCAATCTTACTTTAGTACCTTTGGGGCCTTTGATCAGATCAACCACATCGTCCAGGCGCCAGCCAATCACGTCAACAAACTCTTCGCCATCCTGAGCCACACCAACGATGCGATCGTCCGGCTTAATTTTTTCAGTTTTGTCTGCAGGGCCACCCGGCACTAAACTACGTATAATCGTGTAGTCTTCATCATACCCCAGCACGGCACCAATACCTTCCAGTTCAAGCTCCATATCCATTTTGAACTGCTCTGCACGACGCGGAGACAAGTAAGAAGTGTGTGCCTCTATGCTGCGTGCAAACGCATTCATCACAATCTGAAAGGCATCTTCATTATTAGTTTGTACCAAACGTTTAATGGTATTTTTATAACGCTTGGTTAGGATCTCTTTAATACCAGCCCAGTCTTTACCCGTTAATTTTAGTCTCAAAGCATCAGACTTAACACGTTGACGCCAATATTCATCTAACTCGGCCTGGGTGTTGGCAAATTGCATCTCTTCTCTGTCAAATACAAACTCGTCTGGCTTATCAAACTTCATTTCTGTATCTAACAGAGAAATAGCATAGGTAAAGCGCTCGTAGCGACGCTGCATACTGGCATTGAACATCTCAAAGGCAAAATCGAGCTTGCCTTTTTTAAGTGCATCATCAAATTGCTTTCTGTAGCCTGCAAACTTGTCGATGTCTGACTGAAGAAACAAAGATTTGTTGTAATCTAAGTTTTCAATATAGCGATCAAAGATCTGCTCAGACAGCGCATCGTCCAGTTTAAAGCGCTTATAGTGTTCACGAGTAAATTTACTGGTTACCCTTTTGGTTGCCGTCGCATGCTGGATTTCAGGCTCCAGTACGGGAATGTCTTTTTCCGTTACGGTCTGTGTTGCAGCTGAACACACGCCAGATACAAACAGTGCGATTGCACCAATTAAAGGTAACTTATTACTCATACACAACTCCTTAAAGAATAAACAGGCTTTCTGCTTTTGTTTTAACTTGCATCCCTGTCACTAATTCAACATGAACTTCGTCTTTGTTTACTTCAGTGATGGTTGCATTAACTAAGGCCTGTCCCAACTTTACTTTAACCTTATTATTTACCTTGACCTCATTTGCCGGAAGAGGTTCAACTTTACCTGAGCTACGACGTTGCTGTTGCTCTGGTTTAGCATTAACTTTAGCGTTTTTATTGCCGTGACGGTGCTTGTTCTCACCGCGAGATTTGTAAGATTTTGTGTCACCATCGCGACGGCGCTCACCACGGCCATCTTGTCTTGGACGTTGAGGCTTCTTACGTTTAGCCATTTTAGCACGTGACTCTTCAAGTGCTTTTTGAGCATGCTCTACATGTTCCTGCTCAACTTTCTCGGCATCATTGCCGTCCAGATCAACACGAAATTCGTTGTTAATCACGGCTTCTAGATAGCGCCACGAAGAAGTGTACTTGCGCAGCGCCTGACGGACCTGAGTCTTACTGACTTTTTCAGATCCTTCAATTCTGGCAGCGATATCTTTAAAGATACCGACTTTAAGCGGTTTAATACCGTCTTTTTGTTTAAAACACTGAGGAAACTCGGCATATAAAAAGTCGAGAACCTCTTTGATATCTTTTAGCTTGTTTGTGGTTTCCATGTCTAAACCTATAGTTCAATATTATCATCAAGAGATGACTGAATGTAATGTGTAACCCAGTCAATGAGTTCATCATACTCGGCTTCGACAAGTGCCAAATCGCCGCGCAGATGCTCCCATATTCCATTTATAATTAAATCAATTTTCTCGCAGGGCAGATCGTCAGGCAGTTGCTCCCAGGCTACGTGGATAAGCTCATTTAACGTCTCTGCTACACGTTCTTCTTCTCCTTCCCAATCTCCGACATCGAAGGTGGAAAACAGGTAATCCTGAACGTTAAGTAGTTCTTTCATTTACAGGGTACCTTCAAAGCATTTTACCAGTGCTTCCAGACCCATTTTATCTTCATCGTCAAATCTTGCCAAACTCGGGCTATCAATATCCAAAACAGCAAACAGTTCACCGTTTCTCATCACAGGGATTACAATTTCAGAATTTGAAGCAGCGTCACAAGCAATATGACCATCAAAGCTATGTACGTCCTCAACAAGCTGAGTCGTTAACTCAGCCGCTGCTGTACCACACACGCCTTTTCCTAATGGGATACGAATACAGGCAGGGTTCCCCTGAAAAGGACCCAGTACGAGTTCATCGGTACCATCTAAGAGGTAGAAGCCCGCCCAATTAATGTCTTCCATTGAGGTAAATAATAAGGCGCTGAGGTTTGCCATATTGGCGATGTAGTTGTGCTCATCACCAACCAGGGCCTGAGCTTGTAGGCTGAGGGTATCGTAGAACTTTTTCTTCTGCATTGCGGTCATTCAACAAATTTACATAAGAAGTAAAGGTACTCTTTCGGGCAGCTAAATGAAACCTTTTAGACAGAAAAACTATTAAATTAGTGTAAAACACCACCGAGCTGTACAAAAAGCCATCAAGCCCTTTGCGCGTTGCGGCGTAAACTGAACAAAAACAACCCGCCGCCCAGTCCAGCCATCACCGCATTGATGATGAAAACCATGCCTGAACTTGCAACAAATAAGAAGCTGAACACGGCACCACCCAACATACCTGCTGTTAATACTGCTGAATAACTTACCTTGTTATAGCGTAGTAAAGCCATATAAGCCGGCAACACAAAAATCGCCATAGACAGACCGACGATGTGCGCATTAGCAACAGCTGTCATCAGTACTTGAAACAAAATTTTACTTTGACCACTTAGCAACGCATAGTAGCCACCCAGCACAATGCCAACGATAAGTGGTGACAACAACGAGTACCCCACGGCCTTAGCTACCTGCCTTTTTATCATCTCTTTCACCTTTATCAGTCTGCACAGAGATGTTCAGTGTTATCGTGAATCACCTGTATCACAAGTCAACTTTGGTCGTATAGAGCTATCCACCGGCTGCCAAAGCCCACAGCACCGAACACAGTAGCAACGCAAACAGCACACCAGGTGTCATCATAGACCGCAATATCGCCAACGCCAGGCTGACCAAGCGGATTTTACGCTGCACAACATGCTGGGGAAGCTGCCAGGATGTCTGCTTTAGCTCATCTTTAAGCAGCGATAAGCCTTGTGCCATGGTGTCAGCACCGAGACGTACAAGGCTACCCGCTTCCTGGTAGGCCACATTAATATCGCCAGCAGGTAACGCCCCCATGCTGTTTATGAACGCACGCGTCGCCATATACAAACCAAAACCAAGTAACACTGGCCATAGGCCACCCCAAAAAACCGTCACAGTTAGCTGACCAGACCATGCGCCTTCCGATTGGGGTAACAAGTAACTGAGCACGAGGACCAGTATCAGCAAGGCACCAAATGCCCCCAACTGGAGTCTATCGGCTTGTCCAGCTGCTGTTTTTGAAGCCTTCTGTCCAACCAAGGCTAAAAAGCGCATCATCAGCCAGGTCGTGCCGATTGCAGTAAGCGGTAAAACGGTTCCCATCAGGAGATCTTGCTCTACGACATCCTTCAAAGCGACCTTAGCGACCGCGCCACTGGTTAGTGGAAGCCCAGCCAGCGCAGCCGCCGGAATGATTACTGCTAACCAACATAGCCAACGATACTTTTGCCATGCCAGGCTATTATTCATGCCGGCAAACAGGAACAGCGCCGCTTTTGCAAGGCCATGATGCACTGCGTATAGCACTATGGCTGGCAACAGGAGTGCCCATACGTCGGGATACTTCAATCCCACACCAACTGCCGCAATCAGAATCCCCATCTGACTCATTGTCGAATACGCCAGTAAAGCTTTGGGGTTGTCCTGAGTCACCCCAACCAGCACGCCAAAAAATGCAGCAAATAAACCCAGTACAACAAGCAACGAGCCAAAAGTAGCAAACGCAACCTCACCAAATGGAATAAACTTCAACCATCCTAGCAAGCCTGCTTTGACCATAACCCCACTTAATAGTGCGCTGGCAGCAACCGGGGCAACAGGATGTGCCATAGGCAGCCAAACGTGCAGACCAAACAAGCCTGCCTTTACGCCAAATCCCGCCAGTAAAAACCCAATTGCCCAGGCGGGGTAAGCCTGCTCGGGATTGCTCGCAGAAGAAGGGTCAATTGAACCAAATGCTAAGCCCGCCAGTGCAGTAAACAGCAATAACTCTCCAAGCACCGCCCATTGCATGTATGACTTACCAGCCTGATGGGCCTCCTCAGTATCAAAGTGCACAACCAGACCGTACGAGGCCAGGCTCATAAGGGTGAAAAAGCTAATAAAGCCAGAGATATCCTCAGCCAAAATAAGCCCGAAGTTACCGCACATAGCTAACAGAAAAAATAAACAAAAGCGCACCTTGCGCTTGTCAGTTTTTGCAAAATTAACCGCGAAGACCGCCGCCAGCAACCATAAACAACCAGCCAGTAAGAAAAAGGTTGAGGTAGTTTCATTTAATGTCATGATGCTGCCAAAAAACAGCCAGGGAGTGGCATTTGTGCCTTGTGCCGACATCATGTAGGCAACCAGCGCAACACCAGCTGACAAAGGCAAGAACCAATGTGCCGCCCTGTGCATCCGCTTGCGCACCAATAATAATGCGCAAAGTGCAGGTGCCCCAATGGCCAACCACATCCAGGGGATTTGTTGCGAACTTACTGTCAGGATCGACACAAATTCACTACCGTATTCCCGTGCAGCTATCAGTTTAACCCAATTAAGCGGGCTAAACTGGGCATCCGCGAAAAGGCCTGCGCTCAGTGCCAGTATCGACGTGACTATGGGTGGCAACATGAGCATCCAGTGTGTCTCAAATCGCCCACGCGGTTGATCTTTTGGCCATGCTCCCTGTTGCGGTTTAAACCAGGCGGCATACAGAATAGGCAGAAAATAAATGGCGTTAAGCAGGCTACTGATAATAAGCACCCCAAGCACCCAATAAAAGCCAGCTTCCAGTGCACCAGTCCCGAGGTACCATTTTGAGATAAAGCCCGCTGCAGGTGGGATCCCTATCATCCCCAGCACCGCTAGACTAAAAGCGAGCATAGTCAGTGGCATACGCTTACCCGCACCGTTCATCTGACTGACTTTAGTCACGCCCAGCGTTTCGGCGATACTACCGGCACAGAAAAACATGGTGATTTTCATTAATCCCTGGTGAACCAGATGTGCAATACCGCCGATCGTCGCAATCGGCCCGGCAATCGCGGTGCCCAGGGCAATATAGGAAACCTGACTAACGGTCGAATAAGCGAGTCTGCGTTTCAGATCATCCTGAAATACAGCTCGGGTAGAGCCATACACTATGGTGATCGAAGCCATCACAGCGAGTATGATAGTTAACCCCAGCTCCTGAGCAAACTCAACACCGTAAACATCATATACGACCCGTACTATACCGAATGCGCCCGCTTTAACAACCGCGACCGCATGCAACAACGCGCTGACTGGCGCAGGCGCAGCCATTGCAGCAGGCAACCAGCCATGTAAGGGCACCAATGCCGCTTTTACACCTAACCCTAAGATGATCAGGGCAAATATGACTTTGAGATGGAGTGGATCGAGATGTGGCATAGAAGCCAGTAGACCGGTCGCAGTAAAATCCAGCGATCCAGCCAGGGCTTTTAGCCACACTACCCCGGCCAATAAGCTAGCGCCGCCAAGCATAGTGTAAATGAGATATTTACGCCCTGCTGCAAGCGATGCTTTGTTCCCTTTGTGTACCACCAACGGATAGGTTGTTAGCGTGAGTAATTCATAGAAAATCAGAAACGTTATTAGATTACCCGCAAGCGCAACGCCAATGGTCGCAAACACACACAAGCTAAAAAATCCAAAAAAGCGACTGCGGTTAGGTGATTGCTCGAGATATCCAATTGCATAAATCGTGGTCAGCAGCCATAAAAACCCAGATAAAGCGACAAATAATAAAGATAAAGCATCCGCATGAAGTACCAAATCCATGTTAGGCAATAATGGCAAACGCGTTTCAAACACCTGCCCCTGATAAACGCCAGAGATCATCACAAGTATCAATGCGACACAACTAAAAGCCCCCAGAAAGTTTAACGTTTTCCTCAGCTTTGGCTTGGTGTCACTGACAAAAAATATCGCAACACCAGATACCAGTGCGCTCAACAATATCAGTAAAGGCAGTGTGCTTTGCCACATCATTCGCCGCCTCCTATCGCAACCAAATCAATTATTAGGTCTGCATTGAATCCTAGCGCCATGGTACAAAGTGCCAAAGCCAGACCACTAATCGGCATAGCAACGGGCACTTTCTGCCAATTGTCCGGGGTACTTTGCTCGCACGCCTGTTCAGGTTTAATAAATGCCAGGTCCAGCACTCTGAAAATAGCCAGTGCCGCCATCAGGCCCCCGGCCAGAATAATCAAAACCCACCACCATTGCTGAGTATCTATGGCGACATTCAATAACAACCATTTGGCGATAAACCCAGCACTGGGAGGCAAGCCAATCAAACTGCCCCCTGCTATTGCAAAAGTAAACAAGCTCAAAGGCATATATTTCGCCATGCCCTGTAACCTGGCAATGTCGTCATGACCCAGTGAATGGATGATATTGCCGGCGGCGATAAACATTGCAGCTTTCGCGCAGGCATGCGCGACAATAAAATATGATACTGCAGCGAGTGCACTTTGATGCTGTATAGCCAATTGCGATGCCGAAACCCCATCCGTACTCATCAAAAGCGGGAACAACAAAAATAGATAACCAATTTGTGCAACGGTCGAATATGCCACCATCAGTTTAAGACGTTTTGCTCTGAGCGCTTGTACACACCCCCAGACAATAGCCATTCCCCCTAACACACCCAACAACATCAACGCATCATTGGTCACGGCAGGCGTAAGGATCTCCATCCAGAATCGTACCAGCAAGTAAAACGACGCTTTAACAACCAGCGCTGATAATATCGCACTGATTGGTGCCGGCGCGCTGCCATGAGCATGGGGCAACCAAAAGTGTAATGGAACCAGGGCTGTTTTTAGCACCAACCCGACTGTAATCAATGCAAGTGCAGCCCAGCTTAAAGGATTAGACTCAACCCGCTCTGCAAGCTGCGAAAAGTCCAGCGTGCCATAAGCATGATATAACAAAGCAACAGCCAGCAAGTAACAAAGTGATCCCAACAACCCCACTAACAGGTATCGCAATGCCGCGGTCAGGCCAGCCTTATTACCACTTAGCGCGACCAGCGCAACAGCCGCCAGCCCGATGATCTCAAGCGTGACATAAATATTAAAAATATCGGCAGATAAAAATAATGCGATGATCCCGGCCACCAGCAGCCACCACAAAGGCCAAAAACGCTCGCGAGCAGGCGAGGCTGCAAAGTAAAAAGCTGAATACAAGGTCAGTACCGCGACCAAGAAGACCGTCAACGTGATGAGCAGTGCTGAAAACCCATCTAGGCTCAACGCAATACCCAAAGGTGCTGCCCAGCCAGCAAGCGAATATCTGACAGCAATTGTCTCCCCTGTACCATTGAACGATAGCCCGCCTAAGATAAGCCCCATTACCAGCAACAAGCTTGTTGCTGTCAGTAGTCCGGTTAGCACTTGAACATATTTCGTGCTCAGTAACACAGAGACAATCGCACCGGCCAGGGGAATAGCCACCAGCAAAGGTAGTAACGTGGACATATCAAATAAGGGCATCAGGCATCATCCTCGTGCTTTTCAAGAGCATTGATCCGGCATACCAAAGACAAAGCTAACGCCGTGCCTGCAACGGCCACTACTATCCCAGTCAAAACCATTGCATGAGGCACAAAGTCAGGCGATGCGCCGGATGAGGCATTAGCGATGAACACCATAAAAACCCCCACACCACAAATGTTGATCGCCAGGATTTTTTTAACGACATGCGCAATCGCTAACACGCCAAACAAACCAATGCCGAACAAAATAATACCAAATACACTATAGGCCAGCGCTTGTGTCATGGACTATCCCCCTTTACCGAGCCGTCTTTTGCTGAGGCGCAACATGAAGTGCGCAGAACAGCAAAACCAAAATAGCGGCTATGGTTAACGTCGCCGCCACTTCAATTATCAGAATCAAAGTGCCAGCCAGGCAATCGGATAGGCCAGTGCCGTGCCAGTCGATACCATTACAGCAGCACCAACCAATAAAAATACCGCCAAGCCGACCACTAACAACACACGCGCTATCTGTGCATTAAAGTTAAAGCTGTGATGCCCGGCCAGTAATAATAAAATGCCAGCACCTGCCAGAAGTGCCCCTGCCTGAAACGCTCCGCCAGGCAAAGCAGCCCCAGTCCAGAGTAAATACCCGGAAGTAACTACGATTGCAGGCAACAACCAGCGCAAAAATGCTTCTAACACCAAGCTGCGCTGTGCAGGTTTTGATACCGTAACAAAGACTTGGTTACTTTGTTTTTCACTTGCTGGCATCACCGCCAGAGCGACAATCAACAACACAGCGACTTCAAGTAAGGTGTCATAACTGCGAAAGTTAAGTAACACCGCCGTAACCGGGTTCTGAACGCCGCTTTGCTCCAGGTTAGAGGCGACCAAAGCAACAAGCGGCTGCTCTGCCACGGGAGCGTCAATCAGCGCAAAGACAAGAAACAGGCAAACTAAACCAACCACTAACCCAACAACAAACAAAACGCCGCCAGATAGTCCTGCTTGCTGCTCCGCGTTACGTGCCAGCGTAATGTCATTAAACATAGCTCCCCCTGTGATTATTCAAATCCATGCTATTGACTGAGCTGTCTGCGTGTTGCTATGAGTAAAGCACCAGTCAACCCAGCGCCGATCGCCGCCTCTGCGATTGCGACATCCCACGCGCCCAATCGTACCCAGGCTAAAGTAACCAACAAGCCCATACTGATAAACAGCAAAATGGCCTGGAATAAGTCTTTCGCAGTGAGACACAGTACTGCTGTCACCACGGCGCCACAGCCCAATAGAAGATCAATAATCAGCTCACCACTTGTCATTTGTTTTCTCCTGTTTGGTGCTCATCCACGTTTGGCTGCTCCAGTTGCTGAGACTGCGTTTGGCTGGCTAGCAGATAGCAAGACACCGCGCCGGCCAACATCACGGCAACCCAGATCACCAGCAACTGAATGGCATCGGCAATCTCTGCAACCTGAGGGATCACGCCCAGTACAACAAACCCCAACCCTAAATTATCGGCCTTGGTCAGCGCATGCAGCTTTGATAACTCGTCAGGGAAGCGCCACAGACCAACGCACCCGGCAATAAAGAAAAATACACCCAGTGCCACCATCAACGCGCTGTACCAGTCAATCAAGGTCATGATTTGGTATCCCCCATTTTTACCAAAATGACAGTCGCAGTCGGCGCCAGCAAAGCCAAAACCAACGCAACATTAAACAAAGCACTTTGCTGGTAGACAACGGCCAGCAGAGCCAAAATGGCCACTCCCACCGTGCCAAACAGCTGCAAAGAAAGTATCCGAGTCAGTTTAGAAGGCCCCAGCCAGAGCCGCCAAAGCCCACCTAATAGAACCAGGGTTAGAACGGTCACCATCCAGTTTAAATACTCACTCATTTTTGCTCCTTCATAACTGTCACAGCTTGTTTATCTATTTCTAAATCAAACAAGTAGGCGATTTTTTGCTCACAGTCAATCACATCCTTATAATTGCCCTCGGTGACCTCTAACATGTGCACTAACAAAGAGTCTCCTCTGAGCTGTGCACTCAATGTGCCTGGCAGTAAGCTGATAAGGTGAATAAACCATAGCTGTGCATGACCCGGTGGCAAACGCAGTGGATACAGTACAGTACCCGGTTGCATGGATACGCGACGTGCAAATGCCAGGCGCGCGGTTTGTATTCCTCCTTTCAAGGAGTTAAGTAGAAAATACGGCAACAAACGCAGCAGGCGAACATAATGGAACTGCCCTGTTACAACTTTGCCATTGCTCCTTGCAGTATTGCGTGACGTATCATTAAAAAGACGCATGCTCATCCAGACAGACACAGGGACAACGACAATACCTATTACCCAAGAGGACCATGCCCCTTTAGTGAGTAATAACCACAGTGCGCTGAAGATCAATGCCCGGATAAGCAAGGTCCGTTTGTCTGAATTGTAAGAATGCGTCTTTGAGTTCATACCGATTCACTCACTCTGTTAGTGTTTGGATCCGAGGTCGCCTGTGCATCTGTGCTTTTGCTACGCAAATGCTTCTCAACCCCAACAATCAGAGAGATGAACCAGCCACAGGCGATAACTCGTAGCCAGGCTTCCAGTGAGATAGGCGCACTCTGGAACCAGTCATTCATCAGAGGTTGATAGGTAAACAATAACTGTAGCGCCATCATGAGCGCGATACCTATCCAGATCCAACGGTTTGAGAACAAACCGACAGAAAACACCGAGCGGTCCAGAGAGCGACAGTTAAACAGATAGAATGCTTCGCCCACCACAAACATAGCGACTGCAACTGTTCTCGCTTGCGCTTCTGTTGCACCCCACATCAACTCGAGTTCATATAAACCGAATGCAGTGATACATAGCAAAGAAGACACCAACAAAATTCGCCACATTAATATTCTATCTATAATGGGGGCATTCGGATCATAAGGCGGGCGCTCCATAATGCCTTTTTCGCGAGGCTCAAAAGCCAGCATCAGACCAAGTAAGATGGCTGTCGTCATATTAACCCATAAGATATGTACCGGTAATAAGGGTAATGAAACGCCCAACAGCACTGCCAGCAGGATCACTAATCCTTCACCGCCATTGGTGGGAAGCGTCCAGACAATAAATTTCTTGAGGTTGTCGAATACACCGCGACCTTCCTCAACCGCCGCCCGCACGGTAGCAAAGTTATCATCAGTCAGCATCATATCGGATGCATCCCTTGCCACTTCCGTGCCGTTTAATGCCATAGCAACGCCGATATCAGCTCTTCTGAGCGCCGGGGCATCATTAACTCCATCGCCCGTCATCGCCACGACATGACCTTCCGCTTGTAGCGATTTCACCAGCTGTAGCTTGTTTTCCGGGCTAACCCGGGCAAACACATCATTATTACTGGCAATGTCACTAAACTCATGCTCAGACAAATCACCTAACTGATAGCCAGTGACGGTTTTACCCGCACCTTGTGGCTGTATAATGCCTAGTTGCTTGGCGATACTGGTGGCAGTTAACGCATGATCGCCAGTGATCATCTTGACCCGGATCCCGGCTCGATGACAGGCGGCAACGGCCTCTATGGCCTCTGGGCGAGGCGGGTCAATCATTGCCTGTAACCCGAGAAAAACCAGACCCTGCGCAACATCTTCGTGGCTCAGAGAGGTTTGTGCATCAAGTGATGTTTTACTGGCAAATGCCAGAACACGTAAACCTTTTGCAGCCAGTCGTTCAGCTTCTTGCTCAATGGCGTCCAAATCAAGCCCAATTTCCTCGCCCAGGTCATTTAACATAAACTGGCATTTGGGCAAGATACTCTCAATGGAGCCTTTCATGTGGATCATTTGGACACTGTCAACTTCGTCCAGTGTCGCCATATACTGATATTCAGATTGAAATGGAATGCAGTCGATGCGTTTTGCGTTGAGACTGCTGGTGACATACTCGCCTTATGAGCTGACACCAATAATGCCGCCTCTGTTGGGTCGCCACTGATCCGCCACTGTGAATTGTCCTGGTCCGGCGCCATTAACTGCGCATCATTACACAACGCGCCGGCTCTGAGTGTGGCAGATAAGGCAGGCTCATTTTTCGGCTCGGTGACAAGCGGTTGCGCATCACTACTCCCAATAACGCCCTCCGGATCATAGCCATTCCCAGATACGCTATACAGCTTTCCACCACTGTAAATGCGCTCCACCGTCATTTCATTTTTAGTCAAGGTTCCAGTCTTATCGGAGCAGATGATCGTGGTGCTCCCCAGCGTTTCAACCGCTGGCAAATTACGGATAACGGCTTTACGTTTAGCCATGCGAGAGACGCCAATGGCCAGCATAATAGTCACAGCCGCAGGTAGCCCTTCAGGAATTGCGCCTACAGCCAGAGCAACTGCCGCCATAAATGATTCTAGCAATGGCTGACCATGCAAGTAGCCTATCAGTAAAGTAATGGCCGCGAGACCAACGATTGCGTACAGCAATACATGACTGAATTGTTTGATGCGCTTGGTTAGTGGCGTATCCAGTGTTGGCGTGGTAGCAATCAGCTCGGAGATTTTACCAATTTCAGTGTTGTCGCCTGTTTCCGTCACGACACCAACTCCCGTGCCGTATACAACCAAAGTCGAAGAAAACGCCATATTTTGCCTGTCTCCCAGCAAGGCTTCTTTGGCAAGCGCCTCAAGGTTCTTTTCAACAGGGACTGACTCCCCAGTCAGCGCCGACTCATCGACCTGTAAGTCTCTGACCTTGATAAGACGCATGTCCGCAGTCACTTTATCGCCAGCTTGCAGCAGGACGATGTCGCCGGGCACGAGTTGTTGGGCAGGAATGGTCATTTTCACCCCATCCCGGATCACGGTAGCGGTAGATTTGATACTGCCAGACAAAGCATTGATAGCATTGATTGCTTTGGATTCCTGCACGAAGCCAATAATGGCGTTGAGCAGTACTACTGCAAAAATAACGATGGCATCAACCCACTCCTGAAGCGCCAGCGTAACCACCACTGCCGAGAGCAGGATATAGACCAAAGGCTGATGAAACTGCAAGACAAACCGTTTGATTGGTCCGTCTCCATCATGTTTAGTAATGGCATTAAGCCCAAACTCGGCCTGTTGCCTGTCGACCTGTTGCAAAGATAAGCCTTGCTCCGGGTCGGCCTCGAACTGCTTGAGTACTTCTTCTGAGTGTTGACTGTGCCAGTCTTTCAGATCTTGCATAAAACACCTCGGGAACTAGTTGTACTAAAACCATACTAGGGTGCCGCAATGATATGTAAAACTCGAATTATTGACTTTAAAATATCGAAAAAAGCGAACTTTAAGTCGGCCAAAAAAGTGATCTTCTGGCACTGTGCAAGCGTAATTTATCGGAATAGCGCCGATTTTGCCGAGTTAAAAATGGCTGCAATTGCTGGATGTCGGATCTTACGTTCCGCTGATATTGCATAGAATTTTTGCTTAACCTGCGTTAGTTCACCCACCGGGCGCACGTGAAATGCCTCACACACATCGTCAGCAATCGTGCTGGGCATAAAAAACAGCCCCAGACCTGACTGACCAAACGACTTCATCAGTGCACTGTCATCAAACTGCGCTACGATCTTAGGGTGAATATTCTGGTCACTCAGCCAAAAATCAAACTCTTTGCGAATTTCATGTTGTTGTGTTGGCAACAATAAAGGCGCGCTGTTAAGCGATGCTGGAAAGTTCTTCTCATATTGCCGGGCCAATGCCGGTGCCGCCAAAAAAGTAATACCGCTTTCCCCCAATAAATGGTTATAGGCTTTGACACTAAACGCCCCCGTCACGGGCACATCACTTAGCACCAAATCCACTTTATGAACGGCTAGATCGGCAAGCATGCTGTCTACCGGCCCTTCCAGGCTGGTCAGTCTAATTTCCTGCTCTATATGCATAGCTGGTTTGATAATTTTGTGTACTATGGTTTTGGGTAATACACTCGACGCCCCAACAATGAACTCGGCGGGCCCCACCGCATTGTTGCCCTTCAAAACATCACTCAACTCGTTGCCAAGTTCAAATATTTCATCTGCGTATCGTAGTACGACTCTGCCCGTATCGGTTAACCGCAGGCCTCGCCCCTCTTTTTGCAAAAGCTCGTTGCCAACCCGCTCTTCCAGTAAGGACAACTGACCACTGATGGTTTGTGGGGTTATGTTCAGCTTTGCGCTGGCCTTAGCGATGCTGCCTTCATGCGCCACCGCCCAGAAGTATTTTAAGTGTTTGTAGTTAATAACATCCTGCATAGTGCTTTCTCCAACTCGATAACACTTCGAATAATCCGAACTGTAGTATATAGAACAAACGATTTCATTTAATTCTTTTCGATTGATACGGTAGCAGAGGTAAAACGATCATGTGAAGGCGACATTCGGACATGTACCGAATTTATTTACAACAATACTAACCAACGAGAGCAAAATATGTGGGTAGATGTGTTTTCATCCCATAGTGACACGACAGAGGCCGAAGATAATTACGTAGATGCGCAGGTAAGGCTGATGCTTGGCCGCTATGCAGGTCAAATAGACAAAGTTGAAGTGTTCCTTTTAGCGGATGAAAACCAGACGCAAACCCAGCCACAATTTCAATGTACTATACGCGTTGGCTTGAAGGGCTATCAGGCTGTGGAGGCAAACGAAGTGGCAAGCAAAGCGTCTGATGCAATCAATGCCTGCACACACCGGGCAAAACGCTATGTAAAAAGGGCATTGCGGCTCTCTGGTTAAAACATGCTTTGGGTGATGCTAAGAAAAAAGGCCACAAGTGATAAACTTGCGGCCTTAATATGGCGGAGAGATAGGGATTTGAACCCTAGATACGCTATTAACGTATGCCGGTTTTCAAGACCGGTGCTTTCAACCACTCAGCCATCTCTCCGCAGCGGGGCGAATATTAGAGAATCCCGGCCCCCTTGTGAAGCTTTTTTTTCGCTTTTTTGTTTAATTGGTTAAAATTCACTTCATTTGTACAAACATCGGACTCATTGGGAGGTTTTATGGTCAAAAATCGGGAGTTAGAGAACTTTTAACATAGTTTTAGGGTCTACTAAACCAGAAAGGTTTGCCGAGCGATTTAACTCTTGGTAATCTTGGCCTAGAATAATTTTCGGAACATAATGTTTCTAATAAGGAGCTGAAAATGGCGTTCAATCATTCGTACACTGGCCAAAAAGTGGCTATGTCGACGGTCGAAACTAACAAGGTGCTTAAAAACACCTACTTCCTACTGGCAATGACACTGGCATTTAGTGCGATTACTGCTGCCATCTCTATGACTATGGCACTACCGCGCTTCACCGGTCTTGTCTGTTCTTTAATTGCATTCGGTCTACTGTTCGTGATCCAGAAAAAAGCGAACTCGAGTTCAGCGATTGGTCTGGTTTTCCTATTCACTGGCCTCATGGGCTTTGGTCTGGGCCCTCTGCTTAACCACTATGCAGCAATGCCAAATGGCAGTTTACTGATTGCTCAGGCCCTGGGTTCAACTGCTTTAGTATTTTTTGGCCTGTCTGCATACGCACTAACAACAAAGAAAGACTTCTCCTTTATGGGCGGTTTCCTTGTTGTAGGTATGCTGGTAGTAATTGTTTCTAGCCTGGTTAACCTGTTCATCGGCAGCTCAATCGCCTTCATCGCGATTAACGCCGCTGTTGTATTACTGATGTCTGGTTTCATCTTGTATGACACAAGCCGCATCGTAAACGGTGGTGAAACAAACTACATCCTGGCAACAGTAAGTCTGTACCTAAGCATCTACAACCTGTTCACGTCTATCCTGGCCCTACTTGGTTCAAGTGATGACTAATACGCTCAGTTTGCTAAAATAAGCCCCATTCGGGGCTTTTTTTATGAGTAACTTTTGAGTCAATACGTACTTTCCCTTCACAGCAACGTCAGCGATCATGATGCGTTACAACAACTGGTGCGGTTTGCTAATGCTTTACAGGCACAAGATCACCAGATCGACTGTATCTTCCTTTACCAACAGGCCGTTTTGTTTGCCAGCCAACATTTTCGCCTTGCCAGTGATGAACTTCAGCCAACTCACCTATGGCAATCGCTGAATGATGCGGGCATTGCACTCAAACTGTGTGTCACAGCTGCAGAGAAATATGGCCTGGACACCTCGCACTGTGGCCCATTTGAAGTTGCCGGATTGGCAGAGTTTGCCATGCTGGCAACCAAAGCAGATAAATGGGTGCAGTTCAAATGAGCGAAAACATTCTCGTGATCAATCACACTGCTCCCTTTGATGGCGCTAATATCCGGGAAGGGTTAGATGTGGCATTGATTTTTGCCGCACTGGATCAAAATGTGTCCTGGCTATTCAAAGGCCCAGCGGTACTTGCGCTAAAGGCAGGCAATAATGCGTCTCATCTGGGTATGAAAAATTACTTTAAGCAGCTAAAAACACTAGAAATTTATGACGTTGAACAAATCTACGTGTGTGCCGAGGCTATGAGCCAGTTTGACTTGACTAAGGACGATTTAAACATTGATGCGCAACTCCTGACCCTGGATGCACAGCAAGCACTCCTTCAGCAGCAAGACAAGGTAGTAAGTTTATGAGTCTCCCCACATTACATATTTTTTCCAAGCCAGTGAGCTACTACAAAGCAACATTCAATGCCTCCTTGCTCGGTGAGCAAGACGTATTACTGCTCACTCGAGATGCCTGTTATGATCAACTTGCATGGCGAGCATTAAGTGCAAATCATACCTGTATGCTCAGCGTCTGTGCACAGGCCCGGGGTATCAGCGCACTGGATAACATCGAACCGCTCGACGACCAGCAGTGGATCACGCTGGTTGAGCAATGTCATAAAACAATTACGTGGTAACTATGCTCGTTTTTCAAGATAAACAGATCGAAACAGACAAAGAAGGCTATCTGCTGAATCATCAGGACTGGCAGAAAGAACTGGCACCGCTGCTGGCGGAGCAAGAGAATATAACACTGACGGATGCCCACTGGGAAGTTGTCAACTTTGTTCGCGACTTTTATGAAGAATATAACACCAGCCCGGCTATTCGCATGTTGGTTAAGGCCATTGGTCAGAAGTTAGGGGAAGACAAAGGCAAGAGTATTTATTTATACAAACTTTTCCCTAAAGGCCCGGCAAAGCAAGCAACTAAAATAGCCGGTTTACCAAAACCGGCTAAGTGTATCTAGTAGAACATACAGCAGGTTATTGCTGTGAAGCCTGCCACAGGGTACTGATTTCATCAAGCGTGGCAGGATCGTCAATAGTTGACGGTACTGTCATCGCTTCGCCATCCACCAGCTGACGTAAATTCTTGCGCAGTATCTTACCAGAACGTGTTTTAGGTAAACGTTCTACAACCAGGATTTGTTTCAGGCACGCTATTGCACCAATTCTGCCGCGTATAGACTGCACCAGTTCTTCACGCAATTGCGCCTGAGTAAGCTGACTACCATCTTTGAGCACCACCATGGCCACCGGCACCTGTCCCTTTAGCTCATCTTTGGCCGCAAATACAGCGCACTCAGCAACAGCGTCATGTGCTGCAACCACTTCCTCCATCTCCCCGGTTGATAAGCGATGGCCTGCAACATTAATCACATCATCCGTGCGCCCCATAATAAATACGTACCCTTCTTCATCCAGATACCCACCATCTCCTGAGAGATAATAACCGGGAAATTCCGACAGATACCCCTGCTTAAAGCGAGTGCTATTTTGCCAGATACTGCTCAGGCAACCTGGTGGCAGCGGTGTTTTGAGTGCAATGAGCCCCTGCTCATTGGCCGCACAAGGTTCACCATTCGCATCCAGGACAGTCAATTGATAACCTGGCGTAGGCACGGATGCACTACCCGCTTTGGTCGGCAAAGGTGATAAACCCATGGGGTTGGCGGCAATTGGCCAGCCAGTTTCAGTTTGCCACCAATGGTCAATAACAGGAAGCCTTGTCACCGACTGCAACCAGTCATAGGTAGCGGGGTCCAAACGCTCACCAGCGAGAAATAAGGTTTGCAGTGAACGGGTATTGTACTGAGCGAACAACTTACCTTCCGGGTCTTCTTTTTTAATGGCACGAAAAGCAGTCGGTGCACTGAACAACGCATTTACCTGATACTCCTCGACAACCCGCCAAAATGCGCCTGCGTCCGGGGTTCTGACTGGCTTTCCTTCATACAATAAAGTAGTACAGCCAAACAGCAGTGGCGCGTAAACGATGTAAGAATGGCCAACAACCCAGCCAATATCAGACGCGGCCCAGAATACCTGGCCGGGTTTCATACCATACACAGCTTCCATACTATAGTGTAATGCTACAGCATGCCCCCCTTGCTCACGCACGACCCCTTTTGGCACACCCGTTGTACCTGAGGTGTATAAAATATAGAGCGGATGAGTAGCAGGTAATGGCACAGCATCAACCTGAGTTGCGGCAGCGACCAGTTCACACCAGTCGATATCCCGAGGAGGCAGCATCGATGCGCGATATTGAGGACGCTGCCATACAAGCGTATGCTCAACTTCATGCGTTGCCAACACTAAAGCTTCATCCAGCATTGGCTTGTATTCAATAACTCGGCCTACCTCAACACCACAAGACGCACTCAGCACCAGCTTGGGCTTTGCATCGTCAATACGCACAGCCAGCTCTTTAGGCGCAAAGCCACCAAATACGACTGAATGAATAGCCCCGAGTCGCGCACATGCCAGCATGGCTATTACCGCTTGCGGGATCATCGGCATATAGATGACCACTCGATCCCCGGCAACAACACCAAGTTCACTCAGCGCGCCTGCAAAGTAACTAACGCTCTCCAGCAACTCCGCATAGGTGTAACACTCTTTTTGCTCTGTCACCGGAGAATCATAAATGAGTGCAACTTGTTCAGCTCTTCCCTCATTTATCTGTTGATCCAGGGCCAAATAGCAGGTGTTGAGTTGACCATCCTCAAACCAGTGACTCAATGACTCATGGTCATAACTTACGCCTTTTTTGGGTGTTGTATGCCAGTTGAGGCGACCAGCCTTATGTAACCAGAATGCTTCAGGATCTTGCTCAAATTGCTCATACGCCTGTTGATAGGCCTGATATGCTGTTGTTGTCATAATGATTTCCTATTGGGCCGGGTAAAGGTAGCTTGATATTTCGCCAATTCGCTAACACCCGGTTAACGACGAGTACGCTATTAAACATAGAATTACTGAAATAAAGACAACACTAGACATTGGTCGATGACGGGAGAGAGTTTGATCCATCGCAAGCCTACGATGAATAAGAGGGTTACGGACCCTCTGCTGAGGGCCCGATAACACTGTATTTATTCATCAATGGGCCAGGTGTAAGGCACTGTTGGTACAGATAACCCCCGGTCGGTGATGGATTCCGCTACTGTTTTACTCGGATCAGTGGGTGCCCATAAATCCTGACTGAACACCAGTGAGGCATCTTCCAGAGCGATATCACCCAATACGCCACTGGCATCTATATCGAATACGAAGCTACCAGTGCCGTCATAGCTACACGACGCTGTAGGCGCGTATTCAATATTTGCTTTACTACCAGTCCCGTCATAGGTCGCTGTTGCACTATCGTACTCAAAGAACTGTCGCTGCGAGAATGCCTGCATACTGTGATCATTACCAGGACCCGCCCAGTTACAGATGAAACCTTGGATAAGCCCATCAGTGTCTTCAATTTTCGACCCATAACCAAAATGCGCTTCGCCATTGTCGAGACTCGGGGAATTAAACCCGATATTGAAAATTCGACTGTGGCTGTCGTTCACGCCGGCCTGCCAAACATAGGCATATTGTCCTGCCAATGTTGTAAGGTCAAAATTAGCGCCAAATATTGAAAAGTTCTCACTCCATCCATCAGGATTATCGACACTGTGATACTTGTTATTCACATCTACCTGGCTGTCACTATTGAACATGCCGCTATTACTGTGACCACACAAGGTGGCAACCCTGGCTTGCAGGGACATATTATCTCCAGAACGCTCATAAGCCAGTGACCCCGTTCTGGTGCGTTCATTTTGACTACAATTACCGCCAGGAAATTCTATGCCGCTGACGCCCTGCTCACCTTCCACCTGGTAAGTAAGATGACCAGAATAATTCAACAGATCTACTCCGGGCGTATGTGCCATAGATAACGAAATGTCATAATCTGACCCACTGACTGTATATTTCAGAGAAATTGTATATAGCCACTCACTCCCCGAGCGGGTTATGGCAGCAGCGGAGAAAGTCACACCTGCAACACCTTTAGCATTCATTTCGCCGGTCACATCAATACTACTGCCATCTGTGGGCAAACTCATACCTGAATCCAGTGCTGCTGAAACCATGCTGGCCAAGGTCATCAGACTCATTCTTGACTGATCTCTGATCCCACTTAACAACGCATTAGTTTGCGCAACAGCACAGGCATTACCATTGCTGTCGCTCTCTGACCACAACCCTAAATCACCACCAGGTAAGGTGCCAGAGGCAGAGGCCGGACCAGTCGCATCTGGATGACCTGTGTAGGCCACCTGAGGCCCAAAACAGTCCGCATTCGTACTGTTGCGATAAAATGACTGAACTCTAAATACGTCCAACAAAGGAACTGTGCCATTGAGTATCCGCCCGATCCGCTGCGTAGACCACAAATATGTAGGTACGGACGGGCCGTACTCTACCGCTGGCCGATTGCCAAAGCCACGCTCAACTTCTTCACTGCTATCACTAAAAGGAGAAGAGGCCATGACGTCAGTGGGAAAATAGATGCCGCGCGATTCATCGGGTTCACTCGAGTCATCACTATCATCCGTGCCGTTATCACCCGGATCTGAATCTTCACTGCCAGAGTCATCATTATCAGAGTTATCAGTGTTGTTGTCCGTGTCGTCATTGGCTGAATCATCATTAGCAGGAGCCTGCTGTTGCTGCTCCTGAGCATTTGTGTTGCTCTGCTCATCGTTATCTGATGAAGAACAGCCCGCTAATAAAGCCAGTAAAATATATGGAATAGGTGTTTTCATAGTTGCATACCTTGTTGTCTAACCCGCTTTAAAGGTAAGCCAAAAAGACCAGCAGCTCAAAAATACACCACCCTGAAGTGTGAAAATATGTTGAGCACTTTATCGCTAAAGCTTTGATGTTTCTACTTTTACACAAAACTGGTAAAGGCATGTATTCTCATTTAGATTACATAAATAAGACTAGTGTAGTGATTACATTACACTTTATTGCTTTTTCCAAAACAAAAAATGGTGATCGCTAAATAACAAAAGCCGAACAACTTATTACATTTAAAATAGCTCAAAACCCGAAATAAAAGCACAACAACCAGAGCCCCTCAGATAGCCTGATGACATTCAGACTGCTGAATTGCGATATGCATCAACTCCAGAAGCTCCGCCATTGGTACGTTGACCTTGTCATATTCTTTTTCTTTAAGTAACACGTCTATCTTAGATGCGGTTTGATAAATGTCATGGCAGTCGAACATTGCTGACGTGCCTTTCAGCGCATGTATGGAGCGTGACAACCCTTCAAAGTCATGGTATTTGAGCTGGTTTTGTAACTGCACCAGCTGCTCATGCAGACCAGCTATATACTGTGCTTTTAATATTGAAAACTCTTCATCGGGTAAAGCCAGGTCTTCTTCAACGGTAATATTCAGGTAGTGGCTTACTTTTCTGGCGAACTCTGCTCTGTCTATTGGCTTAGCAAGATGATCTGTAAAGCCAAGTTTCAGATATCGCTCTACCTCATGACTCATAGTGTTTGCCGTTAAAGCAATGACTGGAGCCGTGCTGCCCGTAGCCTGAATGAAGTTAAATGCCTGCTCACCATCCATCACGGGCATTTGAATATCCATCAGGATCAAGTCAAACTCTCCGTCCAACACTGCTTGCACAGCTAGCTGCCCATTCTCAACCGCTGTCACATTAAGCCCCATTCGCTCCAGAATACGCGTTATCAAACGACAATTATCAACGTGATCTTCAGCCAACAGTACTTCGCCTTTTAATGATTCAGATTCATAACCCTCCGGCTCTGTACCAGGTTCCTGAGTTTGATGAATTTCCGAAAAGGTGTTGAGCCATTTAGTGCGTTGCGTAGTGTATAAGCCCACAGACAAAGTAAAAGCGGTGCCCGAACCAACTTCACTTTCAACTTCAATGTCTCCGTCGAGTTTCTGAGCCAGACTTTTTGAGATATTTAGCCCAAGGCCGGTACCACCGTATTTTCTGGTCGTAGACGAGTCAGCTTGATGAAACGCGTTAAATAGCTCCTTCTGTTCTGCCGTCGTCATCCCGATCCCGGTATCCTGCACTTTGATTGATAAGGTATCCTGCGTGCAATTAACATCAATGGAAATTTTACCAACCGAAGTAAACTTAAGCGCATTAGAGGTCAGATTGAGCAGTATTTGTCGCAAGCGTGTCGGGTCAATCACAATGTAATCAGGCAAAGGGAAATGGTAATTCAGTTCGAACTCCAACCCTTTATCTCTGATCTGCTTACCCAGCAAAGACTCAACATGAGCAATCGACTGAAACAGATTCGCTTCTATGAGCTCTACTTCCAGCCGATTTGCTTCGATTTTAGACATATCAAGAATATCGTTAATCAGGCCAAGAACATGACGGGAATTTTGCAAAATCACCGAAATAGCATGATTACGCTCATGCGGCTTGATATCACCGAGCATAATGCCATCGGCATAGCCAATTATCGACGTCATAGGAGTGCGAATTTCATGACTCATGTTTGCCAGGAATCGACTTTTAGCTTCGCTGGCATCCCGTAATTCAGAAGCCAGTTGCTCTAATTCATAAGTCCGCTTAAGCACCTTAGCTTCAAGGTTTTTATTCAGCTCAATGTTTTGCTCGTTGGTCAGACGATATTTGTCGGCAACGGCAAAAGCTAGCAGTAAGGCATCTAGTGCAGTGCCAATCAGGCCGATTAAATATAAATTAACCGCAATGGGAGGCAATAATCCAAGGTTAGTCACATTGCCGACCATGTTAGGAATGGCCATGCACACATAGGCCAGAACAAAATAACGCGCAGGCTTGAAGCCTTCCATCAAGCGCAACACGCCCACGTATAGCCCCATACACAATGCCGATCCCGTGGCCAGGGTTGCCCAGAGAAAACCAAAACCCGGGAACAAGATACAAAAGGGTGTACCGATCGCACCGATTGCACCTACCCAGAGCGAGGCTGTAGACAAAGATGGATGCGTCTCTTTCAGCTTGAGGAGTTGATTGTAAAAAAGCACATTGGTAATCGGCGTCAGCGCAAAACCCAGCCAGTGTAAATGGGCAGAATAAAAACCAAAAAGCTGATCGGAAATATGAAAGAAGTGACTCCAGGCAAACACCCAGGTTGCAGCAAACATGGCATAGTATAAGTGAGTCATATCTTTAGAGCCGATATAAATCAGCAGGTTATACAAGCCAAGTACAATACCCACGCTAAAGCAAAGTGACATGAGTAAATTATCAATTGTCACCTGTCGTTCAAACTCTTTGACCGGAATAAGCTCTAGTTTGATTGGTGTGTAAAAGTAGTCACTCTCAAATAAGGTAACAACAAAATACCGTTGGTTAGGTAAAAGGTGGATTTTATTACCGTAGTGAAAGGGATACTCATTGGCATGCATACCACCAGTAAAAAACCGTTCCACACCAGACTGTGAGTAAATACGCGTCTCGACATTAGACAGCACAGTATTATACGGATAAAGCACCAGGTCCTGGTACTTAGAGTGATTTTCTATTTCTGTAACCAGCCAGTATCGACCAGAGAACAGCGCACGTTTAGTCTGCTCCGGCTGTATGCTTGCCCACTGTTCTACTTGAGCAAAGTTATCCGGAAACCGCGCACCATTTTGAGCCGACAGCACCATTCCTTTGTCATGTAAATTTTGCCCTCGCTGCGTGCCGTCAAAGACATACACGCTCGCGTTTGCAAAAAAAGTAAACAGGCACAGCAATGCCGCGCATAATAGTCTTACACTACCCATTTGAGACCTAAACTATAGCAGCTCAGGGTCAATGCCTGGCTAAAACCGATACGAAATATCCACCCCAAGGCGTCTCCCCTCTCCTTTAAAGTCTTCCAACATGCCAAGAAAAGCACTTAAATCAAACTTTAAGTGACTGTATTCTTTATCAAACAAGTTCTTTCCCCATACACCAAAGCGCCAGTCACCTCGTTCATAGTGCACGCTCCCACGCCATAGAGTATACCCTGACTGCATTGCGTAAGCATTTTGGTTTTGATCGAAGTAGTACTCGGATTGATAATCAAACCCAATTGTTGAAGCCAGCTCTCCTTGCAAAAATGACATGGTATGAGTAACATCGCCATTAATGTTCCACTCTGGGGTAAACGGTAACCGATTGTCTGTCAATACATTGCCCACCGGATCAATGAACTCGTCGAAGTTTGCCTCTGGCACATAGCCAGCTGCACTTCTAAACTTAAGGGCATCGTTCAGCTTGTATTGAATAGCCAACTCAGCACCGTATATTGTCGAGCTACCGACGTTTTCAAGCAACTGAAGCGGGGGTGCGCCAGGGACAGTAGAAGCTTGGTTCATAAATACTTGTTGGTCGCTGTAATCGTAAAAGAACACAGCACCATTGACCGATAAATTATCCGCATTGTTATATTTCGCCCCGATTTCGTGTGCGTAGAGTTCCTCAGGGCCATAATCGGCTAACTTTGCCTGCTCTTCAGTTGCAAGCAACCCGCCATTATATCCACCGCTTTTGGTACCGTTGGCAAAACTATAGTAGAACATGAGAGGATCAGAGTATTGATAATTCCAGGCTAAGCGCCCAGACAAGCCATCATCTTTCACTTCACCATTCACACGATAGTAAGGAATGGTCACTCCATCTAGCTGCGTAATATCTGCAACAGTGTTTAGCCGGGAAACTGAATCATACTCAACGGTTTCATCGCTGTAACGAAGTCCGACAGTAATACGATGTGCGTCGTTAAGCTGCCACTCATACTGCGCAAACGCGGCTACAGACTTTACGATAATTTCATTGTCATAAAAGAATGTATTAGTTAGATCGGTGCTTAACAAGCCACGATAATCTCGCAGAATATCATTGAAATTGTCCTGATAGATACGTTCTTCTATGTGAAATAAGCCCAGTGTAAGATGATCTCTGTCATTGGTTTGACTGTATCGCAATTCGTTTGAAAGCATCTCATTTTTCAGGCCTAGTTCTCCTTCACATAGCCTCGCGGGGCTGCCATCGCAGTTAAATGCGTGGCGCCTGTCCAGGCGATTAAAACCATTTATGTAGGTCAGCTGCTGACTGTCCGAGATTCGCCAATCACCTTGTACCGTCCAGCCTTTATAAATAGACAAATGTGGAGAGTCATTATTTACGCTGACAGCCCAATAATCATCGCTGCCATCATTGAAGCCAAACATGTCAAAGCACCCAGGACCACCAGCTTCTGCCGCTGAACATCGCACCCCATTAGCTGGGTCTTTAAAGATACCAATATTGCCCACTGGCTGCACAATCCCATCCCAGTGGCCATATTCAAGCTTCGCATAAAGTGTAAATTCGTCCCATTCAGCTAAGTAGCTGAGCCTGGCATCTTGCTGCTTGAGACCAGCTTCTGGAGATGCGTCAAACAAGTTATAGCTTGTGTATTCGTAATCAGTATGATTAAAAGAGAATCGTAACGCGCTTAACTCGTTAACTTTTGCATTGTATGCCCCTTGCACCCGACGCCATTCATCGGTGCCAGCACCCGCCTTAATAAAGCCATAGTTACCATCATCCGGGCGCTTAGTTCTGACAAGCAATGCACCGCCAGTACTGTTACGTCCAAACAAAGTGCCTTGTGGACCTTTCAGTACTTCAATTTGCTCAACATCGAACAAGTTGGCGATCTGATTGTTGGCAGAGCCAACCGGTCTGCCATCAATATACATTGCGATCGGCGACGTATTTGCGGTGTTATAGTCTATTAACCCTACGCCGCGAATGTTTAGTGCCGGTGGTGTGCCCTCGGCAGCATTTTGACTGATTTTAAAGTTGGCAACATAGCCGCCTACTTCACTGATGTCTTTAATCCCCTGACTGGTGATATTATCGCCTTTCAGGGTTGCTATTGAAATGCTCACTTCCTCTAGCGTTTGCTTACGTTTTTGCGCATAAACTTCGATGACTTCGATACTATCATTGTTTGCAAAAACACTAACGGGAGAGAAAAAAACTGTAATTATTGAAATTGATATCGCTGAGAGTTTAAACATATCCGTGCTCTTTTTCTGCTTCACGCTTGTGCTTGTTTGAGTATAGTCGAAATGCAAAGACCTCCAACAAAATCGGAGGTCTTTTGTATATTATCTCTATAGTTAGCTAACTTGGCTCCCTGAACAGTCAGCTATACAGGGCTCAGTCCGGTTTAAAGCCATCCTCACCACTGATACTTTCAGGCAATCCACAAATTGCACGAGAGGTTTGCATACCTGCCATCACCGCAGCTTCAACACACCCGGCGTTCACACCCGTGCTGATCCAATCTCCTGTCAGGTAAAGATTATTAAAAATAGTGCCATCTGTTGGGAGCCTGTATTGGCTACTATCTACTACAGACAAGACATACCGCTCGCTAGGATCAACGTTGACCCGCCAGTATTGGCTGTCAAAACGCTCTTCGCCTTGCGCGATGCTGTCGTCATAGAGTGTATTCCAATTGTACTGACCCGCTGCATTATAGGCATTGGGCCAAAGCGGTTTCATTTCTGTCGCTAACTTGTTGATGGCATTTACTTTTACTTTGGCTTTTTGGTCTGAAGGAAAACTATGGTGGTTACTGGGTGGATACTCAGCACAACCAAACGCACTGCAAAAATAGGCGATGTTCTTTGGTCCGTTAGCAGGCCAATCTTCATGCGGTAATAAATTCGACATAGCAGCCCAGGTATCAAAAGGTTGCGAAAACCCGCTGAGGATAGGACGCTCTTCACTGGGTGGCGTATAATTGAACCCGAGTTGTTCATCTGTTTGATTGAGCCAAACCTGAAATGCTTGAGTTGCCACTGTTTTGACTTCACTACTTTGTAAACTCAGCTTTTGATCCAGAGCCAGCAGTTGTGGGCATACATGCTCCAGACCACCGACAGAAATACCAAAGATCACTTTATCAAAGTCCCTGCCACGCTTAAGCGACAATGTCGGCAATGGCGTACCAAACTCAGCTTCATAAATTGCCGGCCAGTTACTCCAGAAAGATTCTAAATTGACATTATGCTGCTGTAATAACGCAGCCTGTGCATCATCTATCTGGTCATAATTCGGTCTATCTGGCCAGCATGGTAATCCTTTAACGTCGACAAACGGATCATACTGCCCATTTTTGAGCTTTACTTGCTGTGTCATTGTGATCTCATCAACCACATGCTCACTACCGTGCAATGCCGGGATCAGCTCGTCAACCTGATGGAAATACTCGAACTGAACGCCGCGTTTAGCCAGCAATTCATAAATGGGTGAAAAAATAATATCGCCCATGCCAGCCTGCATTTTCCACATTACGCCACCGCGATAGCACAGCATCAATCTAAGCATAGCCAGTGACGCAACGCCCGCTTCTACATTACCATTATCAAAATCACCATCAACATACCCAAACACGAGATCATAAAACCCTCTCACCGGCGCTGATTCAACAACATACTCTTCATCAGCACCATTGCGTTTCAACCATGCCTTAAAGTCATATTTATTGATTGCTTCAAAACCATCTGAATGGACATGGTCACGGAGCAGGCCAATCAACATCGCAATAGCAAGATCAGCACAGATGTATAAGCGCCTGATACCCGGATGATCATCCAACAAATCTCGCGCTTCAGCTCTAAGCCAGCGTTTAAGCTTACGAACTATGTACCAGGTAACCAGGCGGTCACGACTGTTTGAGAGGTTTTTATCCGCTGCACGCAAATTCAATAATTCGTGCAGTTGCGTGATCAGTAACCGGGGAGTCGACCAGATCTCTTTGGCCTCATCGTGTGCACTATCAAAAAAATCAGAAACTTTATCTTCCAGACTATCAAATGCCGACGTAATTTCGCTGGCAAGGTGCTGCAACAACCCCCGGTCCCGGCGTTTACGCGTTTGCAGACGAATCTCCCGATGAGCAGCTTCCACTTCATCTTCTAAGCCATCTATCCATTTGTGTAACCAGGCAATGGTCATCTGGATCAGTTGCCAAAAATGCAGATCCAGAGTACCGTCCGCCGGATTACCAGGCACCAAAGGAAAATCAACTGGCCAGGTTTCCCATTCATTGTCAATGAACTCCTGTAAAACCACAAAGCTATGAGGTTTTAACGCCTGCTGCCATGTTGCAATAGGCACAGAGCTGGGTCGATCCAAATTATTGTAAACGGTTTCGATCGCCCGGAATGAGTTAACATATGATCCAAACCATACATGAAGGCCGTGTTCCTCAATACGTTCATGCGCATCTGGGTTGCGCCCACTGGCGCCTTTCCCACCAAGGCGCCAACCTAACTGATAGACTGTGATCTCATAGTTTTTCTGCCAATTTTCTTTTTCTGTCAGATAAACAGCGGCAGTCATAGCCGATACACCACCACCTAAAATTGCAATTTTTTCTTTGCTCATAATGACACCCTACCCCAACTCCGCTCTGACAATTTCATGGGCCCCGTCTTGATCGAAGTCCATACACAGGTAGTAAGGTAGCTTGGCAAACTGCTCACCCACAGCAATCCCAAACATATCTTCCAGGGGAAATGCATCAACCTGATTAATGGTGACTTTATATTCGTCTTTTAAAAAACCCAGTTTATGGAGCTTTTTCACTTCTGAAGGAGAATGAACAACCGCACTGTACACACTGTTGGTGGCGTAGCCATCCGGAAACTGCTTGAAAAAGATTTGATCTAACATCGGGTTAGTAAACCCAGTGAGTAGTTGTTTGATAAACTCGCTACTAATATCGATTTCACTGGCGGTTTCATGGAGCAACTCGGCAACTTCCTTGCTTATCTCTACCGCCTCCTCGAACCAGGTGTCATCATCCGCTACCCGATCGATGGATAATAACTCGTACCAGGCCATTTTTTTATTCGGGTCGTAAGGCTGAAAGGTCTCAAGACTCAGAGAAAAATGATCCGCATGCCGCCGGTCACTGGGCATTTCATAACGACATAAGTACTTGTTGTATCCCCAGGTTTCACGGCCATTGATCAGTGCATTGATGTTATTCACAGTGATAAACGCGGGATACCAATAAAGGTGAGTCATACGGTTGGTGTTTTTGCACACCTCAGCAACTGGCACCCAGATAATGATATCGGTTTCCTGCATGTAGCCATAATTACTAAATGGCGGAACCTTAGAGGCAATATTTTCGATATCAGTAAATGTTAGCAGACAATGCGAAGATATGGCCTTGTAGGTATTAATCTCATTAGGTACGGAGTTCAACGTAGCATCGAAAAACGCCTGTATTTTCTCAATTTTCCCTTTTAAAAAAAATCCGTACATCATTGCATTAAGCATTCTGCAAGGTGGTTTAGCAATGGGATTACCCAAAAAATGGCGATAAGGGATAGTCAGTTTTTCAGACATAGAAAACTCCTTCTATTGCGGTAGTAGTATGCGGCGACAGAAACACAGCGATAACAAACAAGCTTGCTACCACTGCTCCCATGCGCTATCAGCAACCACCACATCACAACCTAAAGCTGTACTTCCATGACCGATAACCGGGGGTGTTAAGTGCCCACAATGATTAAGATGACACTAAGTCTAGTTCATCTTTAATGCGTCGATAGTTAAATTTAATCTTTGCCAGCTGCGCCACTTCTCCCTGGCATCTGGCCAGATAGTGGCCGTAAGCATCACTGTCATAGTGCGCAGACAGTCTGTTCATGAAACCATGCTCATAACGGGTACGGAAGCACTCAACATTAGGCTGTTGCTGCAGAATTTCCATGACTGGTACTATGTCAAAATGGTTTTCCTGATAGGGAAAAAAGACGTCAACCCGACAGCCTGGGTTGAGATGCAAATAATTTCTTATCTGCCCCGGGTAAAATGCAATCAGCTTAACAGAGCTCTTTAATGCAATTGCAGACAAAGCCCGCCATGCAGCAACAGCCCCAGCACTGAAAGCAATGATCAGATCCGGTTGAAAGGCCAGGATGTCGTCCAATACTTTGCGCATATACGCATCGTGCCCAACTTCATTGATAAAACTCTGATAAACCTGGTTTTCTGGCAGGTGTCCTTTTCCCTGCCGATCCCCGTAGGGAGAACTCACTTTGCAATCACCGTCCAGGTTTTGTGCAAAGTCCTCGAGATAGTCGCTATGACCGAATATATCACTGACGATAAGCGTAACCATGATTGTCTTCTCTTATTTCCAATTTAGTTATTATATTAATCGTTACGCTAACCCCCCATCTTAACTGAAAAGTGCACCAATTGCAGCGTAACTAAGTTTGTCTATCCATGTTCATCAAGCGGTGCAAACTGAGTTGGAACCCTCTAAAATGTAGCAAACCATTACCATTTGTAAAAATAATTAAAACGCAAATATCTCACTCAGCCAATTCCATGAAATATCCGGCCCGAACCGCCTTTTACTCCGCTTTTTTATGACCTCTGCTAAACTCACTATTCGGATGACATATTCGGAGAAATGCGTGAAGTTCTTTTTGCTGTTGTTAACGTGTATTACCTCAGTTTGTTACGCTCGTATCGAGAATCATGCAATATCCTGGATCACCTTAGACTTTCCACCTTACTACATCTATGCAGACAGGGATGAAGGCGAAGGTCGAGATGAACAGGTCATTTCGTTATTACATACTCAGTTAAATAAACTTGACTATTATTATCATAGCTTTCCAGCCAGTCGCGCCATTCATGAACTGAGCCACAGCCGCAGCGGTTACTGTATGGTGTCGCTTTATAAAACCGCCAGCAGACAAAAATACATCACTTATACAAAGCACCACTCAACCGTGGGTCTTTCGCCCGGGCTTGCGCTGCGAAAAGAGACCATACAGAAGCTTGAGCTAGATGTGAGACAACCTGTTTCTTTGGTAAACCTGATGCTCAAACATGACCTCACTCTGGGTATTGCGCAAAGTCGCTCATATGGGGAAAAGCTCGATAAACTTATTGAGCGGTTGCCACGCGACCAGGTTGTTATTCGGCCGGGTTGGGATACGCTACAAAGCCTGACAAACATGCTGGTGAAAAAGCGAGTGGACTTAGTCCTGGGCTATCCGAGTGAACATTACTACCTGAGTAAACGCCTCGGCGCTGATAACCTGACACAAATCGCCTTAATCGGCGTGCCACTCATTGCTAAAGGCTATATCGGTTGTACCAATAACGACCTGGGCAAAAAAGCAGTTGCCCTGTTCGATCAGACATTAGTTAACCTGGTCAAAACAGAGGAATACAAACGCATAATGTTAAAGTGGCTACCAGCTCATTTGAAAAGTAAGCTCAATAGGCACCTCATTAATGAAACCGCTCAACTCAATAATGAGGTGCACATCGGAGAAGACCGAAACTAACCCGCCTTTAGCGGTTTTTATAGAAGTAGCTTTCCTTTTCTATCGTGATGTTTGCATCCTCCTGGGCCGTCACCACAAACTTCAATGGTGTTGCTGTGCGGCTTAAATCATAGCCATCCGCCGTTACCGTCACTGGAACCAGAAGCATTTGCCCCGCCTCTATCTTGATCGAATCAGGCGCTGCTAAACTGGCATGTTCTATCCCACTGATCCCAACCTGATAATGCAAGGTCTGCTGTGTTTTATTGATGATACTCAAGGTATATGGATTTTCCACCAGCCCCTCATAATTCACACGGTACAACGCGTTTCTGTCGCGGATCACAGAAGCTTCTATAGGCGTACGATTCATTGCCCAGACCACCATAGTGACCACAATCATAGCGAACAGGGCCGCATATCCCACCAGCTTTAGCCTGAACGGATTCGTCTTTTTACCCGATAGTGTATTTTCACTGGTGTACTTGATAAGCCCGGTTTCATAGCCAAACTTATTCATAGTCTCATCACAAGCATCAATACACAGTCCACAGTTAATACACTCGTATTGCAGACCATTTCTGATATCAATGCCCGCCGGACACACTTCAACACATAGATTACAGTCTACACAATCGCCTAATCCCATCGCTTTGTGATCTGCTTTGCGTTTTCTGGGGCCTCGATTTTCGCCGCGCGCACTATCGTATGATACAACTAAGGTATCTTTATCGAACATGACTGATTGAAAGCGTGAATATGGACAAGCCACGTTGCACATTTTCTCGCGCAAAAAGCCTGCATTCCCGTAGGTACAAAATGCGAATAAAAACACCCAGAAGCTCACAAGACCAGACCATTGCAGTGTAAACATATCGGTATACAGTGCTTTGGCTGGCACAAAATAGGCCATAAAAGAAGTGGCCGTAAAGACAGAGATCAGCAGCCATACTGCGTGTTTTGCCAGTTTTTTAGATACTTTTTTGCCGTCCCAGTTGCTTTTATCCAACTTAATTCTTTGGTTTCGAGTCCCTTCGATCCGATGTTCAACCCAGGTGAACATCAGCATCCAAATCGTTTGTGGGCAAGTGTAACCACACCATACCCGGCCCAGCCAGTTAGTTACAAAAAATAAGCCAAATGCACCAGCCATAAATACCCAGGCCAGGATCATGAAATCATGCGGTAGTAAAGTAACGCCAAAAATACGAAACTGCTGAGAAGCCACATCCAGTAATACAGCCTGCTGGCCTTTGTATGGGATCCAGGGAATGGCAATGAAAACCAACATCAGGAACCAACCCAGATAGCGACGGATCTGCTGGAAAGGCCCCTTTTGTTCGCGGATATAAATCGGCCCATCCTGCTTATAGGGCTTAATGATCATATCTTCTTCTTTAATATCGAACTTCATAATACTTGCTTATTATCAGTGAAACACACCAATACAATTTGCAAGTTTCAGACCAAACTGAAAGTTTTTAACTTGCTGTTTTATAACAACTTTAATATTCGCGAAAAACATAGACTCGTGAAATATCGCGAACACCCGTTATATATCGCGTTCTCTTTGAATATTTAGCTTCTTCATTTTTGATCGAAGAGTGCTTTCTGGCATACCCAGTAATGCTGCTGCGCCCTGCTCGCCTGCCACCCGCCATTGACAAAGTTCTAAGACTGAGAGTATGTGTTCCCGCTGGGCATGTTCAAGAGATAGATCCTGAGATACGGCCGCTTCTCCTATATTCGCAGCCAATGCCTGGGTCAGCCGCAGTGTTCTGCCTGTGGCTAATATGGCTTCACGTTCAAGAATATTTTGCAGTTCACGAATATTACCGGGCCAGTCGTAAGCCTGAAGCTTTACCAGTGAAGATTTAGCGATACCACGTAATTGCTTACCCAAACGAGCATTAAGTCGCGATAACATATTGGCACATAATAAAGGAATGTCTTCAAGCCGCTCTTTAAGCGCCGGTACTTTAATAGGAAAGACATTGAGGCGGTAGTATAAGTCCATTCTAAACTCCCCTTTTTCTACCATTTGCCACAGATCTCGGTTGGTCGCGGCAATCACACGAATATCTACTGAAATGGTTTTGCTCCCCCCGACACGTTCAAACTCCTGTTCCTGCAGCACCCTCAGTAGCTTACTCTGTGCTTCGAGTGGCAACTCGCCAATTTCATCGAGGAATAATGTGCCCTGATGCGCCAGTTCAAAACGCCCCTTGCGTCTTTCATTCGCTCCTGTAAACGCCCCTTTTTCATGGCCAAACAGTTCAGACTCCAGCAAGCTGGGGGAAAAAGCAGCACAGTTAACACGTACAAAAGGCTGAGCACTTCGTAAGCTCAGGCGATGCAGATTCCGCGCAACCAGTTCTTTTCCGGTGCCATTCTCACCCAGGATCAGTACGGTGCTATCGGTCTGGCTAACCAGCTTTATTTGCTCAAGCATAGTCTGAAAAATATGACTCTGGCCCACCAACCCGGAATCCTGCCAGTCTTCATTAATCTCTGCCAGCAGATAGCTGTTTTCCTCTTTGAGTTGCTCAGAAAGCGTCTGAACTTGGTCGAGCGCGTCTCTCAACGCCCGCTCTGCCTCAACTTGTTTTGATATATCGCGAAATATCGCGACAGCACCGATAACCTGGCCATCCTTATATACGGGTGTCGACGTGTACTCCACAGCAAAACAGCTGCCATCTTTGCGCCAAAACACTTCATCTGTGACATGCCGGGTTTTGCCGTCAAACATAGTTCGATAAATTTGGCAGTGATCCGCTGGATAAGGGGTGCCATCTGCGTAACTATGATGGTGGTATTGATGAATTTTCTTGCCCAGTAAATCGTCGGCAGACCAGCCAGTCATTCTTTCTGCAGCCGGGTTAATAAACACGGCATTACCTGATAGATCAAACCCGTATATCCCCTCGCCGACTGCATTAAGCAGCAGACGGGGATCGTTTAAGAATTGTGCGATTACAGAAGACATAGATTACCTCGTGATATTTCACGAAGTAATCTAACATGACTGACGCAGAAGCAAAACTACACAACTATACTTTGAACAAGGAAAGTGCCTGCGCATCAAAATTACTAAGATTCGGAAATAACTCTGTCATTTCGCTGTCTGCAAGACCAAACCAACGTGCCAACGGTGCGAAATACTGTTCGTTGCCGAATGCCGGGATCAGGCGTCCGCCTCCAACATCATTTGACCCATCGAGCTGCTGCGGCATCATAGCGCCATGCACATCACCGCCATTGACCGCACCACCAAGTATCAACTGATTACCTGCCCAGCCATGGTCGGTGCCATCTCCGTTAGAGGTTAATGTACGACCAAAATCAGACATGGTAAATGTACTGACCTGCTCTGTCAGCTCAAGCTCAGCCATCGCACTTTGGAATTCCACTAAACTTTGTGCAAGCACGCCCAGCAATGCCGGGTGGGCAGACTCCTGCTCATCATGCGTATCGAATCCGCCCATAGAGACAAAGAAGATTTGTCGTTTAGCACCCAGCTGAGACTGGATACTGATGGTTTTCGCGACCGCTGCCAATTGCGCGGATAGACTCGATTCGCCAAATTCAGTAGCCAGTACAGGCGCTTCTTCCAGCAAAGTGTTCATGTATAGAGTATGTTCGATAGAACCATTTAACCGGCTGCCATACGCCGATGCCAGCGGATGAGACGTCTGGTTAAACAAGGTTTGCATGACGCGCCTTACATGCTCTACTCGCGGCTCATAACCGCTCAGGGCGTTAATTTTACTTATACCACTTTTACTCAATGCAAATGCACTAGTATTCATGCCAGTTTGCCATGGATTTGCCCCATCTACGGTAATATTGCTGCCAAATACCGTGCCCTGATCTAACCGCTCTAGTAACCTGGCACCCCAGCCGGTATTCAGCGTTTGCTTTTCCTGGCCGTGCATCCAGGTTGCCTGTTGATCATTATGCGAAAACAGATGCTGCGGTAATGGTACGCTCCTGGCCTGATACCGAGCTAGGGACGTCGGTGCGATTAAAGTCCCTACCCCGCCCACAAAGGCCAAAGTCTGCTGGTCAAAATATGGCTGTAATGAAGACATCGCAGGATGCAGGCCAACGCCACCTTCAAACTCGCTGGCAGTTGTCAGTGACAGCGCATCCTGCACAGCGAGGTTCTGCCGGCTTGCTTCGTACCAGCTACGATGATCGCCCGTCAGCGGAACAAGCATATTCATGGAGTCGTTGCCGCCATACAGGTACACGCATACCAGAGCTTTATAGTCTGAAAAGTTACGTTGCTCTATGCTGCCCGACAGCGCCTGAAGCTGCAAACTGGTCAATGCTGCAGCCGACATGCCTCCTTTCAGGCACAGGGATAGAAAGTCTCTTCTGCTCTTGTTCATCTTGCCGGCCTCCTAATACTGCACGTTAAATTCGGGTGATAATGACACCATAAACAAAAGCTGCCCAACTCTGTCCGCTGCACTTTTATTCTCAAAGTACGCGTCGAGCTCTACAAACGCTTCCCGGCTTGCTTGTGACATATTGCCTGCAAAGTACAGCACATTATATCTGTCGAGCAACGCGTTGAGGCCGCTGGCTTCTAGCAATGCGATATCACTATGGCCATACAAATAAATTGCCGATGGATTGAGCGTATCGTGGCGCTCAGCCATGCGCCAGACCAAGTCGCTGTAGTGTTGGTTTAACGTGCCAATCATTGCTGCATCATTCGCTATCTGTAGTTCAGGCGCAAATAACCCTTGCTCACTCAATTCCGCTGGTTGGTGATCTGGCCTGAAAAAGTTAAATACCGAAGGTGATAGCATAGGGCCCTGACCAAACCTGTCATCCAGGTTCCAGGTGAAGTAGTTACCTTCCTCACTGTGTGCATCCAGTGTACGCCACATCTGAACCCCTTTAAGCAGTGGCTCTTTTATTTTTCCCTGATGCGCCAGAACAGATCCATACCGTCGCGCCTCATCATCAAGGTAAATGGCACGGATCACAGCACTGAGGTCTCCCCGCACACCGCTCCCATTGTCATTAAATACCATAGCAACGCGTTCTACATATTGAGCAGTAGGGTTTGAGGTGATCAATCGCTGAATAAGCTGCTTGGAGATAAAGGGAGCAACATTGCTATGATTAAATAAATTATCCAAAGCGAGCTGCATAGAGTCTTCTGGCCCAACACCGACCGGGATCACTTCTCCATTCAGTAGTGTCTTTTCTAGCTCTGAGTGATAGTCAGGAAATGCTTGCATAGGCAGACTAAAATTACGACTTGGGCGATTCCAGCGAGCCGAGAATGCAAACGTCCAGCCCGTGAAAACACGTGCAAACCCGGTGATTTCCTGCTGAGAATAGGTCGGGATACTTTGGCCGTTGTCATCACGCATGATGCTACCATCCAGATTGAGCAAATCCAGCCCGATGGTAAACAATTGCATGACCTCTCGTGCGTAATTTTCATCAGGTCGGATATTACGTTCAGGATCTGCCTTCTCATTACCAAGATGGCTGAGGTAGGTCCCCATCACAGGCGATAAAGTCACAGTTTCAAGCAGTGCCCGGTAGTTGCCAAACGCATGCTCAATCAACAGATCGTAGTAGGCAAGCATGCCTTCCGGTTCACCTTTTAATGCATTGTTTGCATCCGAGACCACCAGAATTTCGCTCAATGCAAAAGCCACACGTTGTCTCAGTTGATCATCTGCATTCAATGTGGCTTTCCACCAGGCATCAATACGATTTATCTGATAAGGCGTATCTCTGTCAGGATAGTTTTCAAGTAGTGCAGAGTGATACGTAGCCGGTAATGCCATTTGCGCATCCAGCCATTGCTCTTCACTCATGCCAGTAGCTGCATTCACCTCTTCCAGCGTTGGCCCCATTGTCCCCTGATGTAAGAGCACTGCAGCCTGAATATCTGACATCGCATTACTGGCATAAACATCGATCTCAGAGGTTGTTTCTGCGCCCTGTGGATCCGTCACCGTGACTGAAAATTGATAAGTATCACCAACGGCCTGGTAGGTCTCTGGTAAAGTGATAACCAGCGTTGGACCAGTCACATCACCCAATTCAATTTCTGGCCCACTCAACTGTTTCCAGAGATAACTAAATGAAGTATCTTCAGGGTCTGCGACGTTGGCAGACAGAGTTAATGGCTCACCTTTAATCACCTCAGGCTGAGCGATATCGACAATCACCTCGGGCGGGGTGTTTTGCTGCTCCGGCGTTTCATCAGTTCCTTCAGAAGCATTATTGCTCCCCTCGCCTTGCGAGCTATCTCCCTGCTCCTGAGTAGGTTGTTCAGTATCTCCGCCAGCCTGCTGGGGAGTTTGAGTATCTGTTGTTGTGTTTGATGAGGTATTATTTGAAGTTGGGCTGCTGTCTGACGAGCCGCCACCACAGGCAACAAGGGTTGTCAGGCAAAACGCCGCAAGATAGAGGTGAGCATTCATAATTGCAGTGTCCACAATAGCACTTAATACTTTTATAACAGAGCATTTAGAAAAAACATATACTAAATTACTATCATTCTCTAAAGGCCTTCATACTCATTTGAAAGTGCTTTTTAAATTGTCTCGCCAATGCTTGCGGATCCTGATAACCAACCTGATAGGCTATTTGCTCTTGTGACAGTTCAGAACTCGCAAGTAAATATCTGGATTTCTCCAACCGCACTAATCGAACATAATCTATAGGCGTTAGCCCTACATGCTGCTTAAAACGCCGGATCAAAGTTCGCTCAGACATATATACCGACTCTGCCAATCGTTTTAATGTCAGTGAATCCTGCAGATTTTCATCAATGAGCCTTTGTACCGCTTTGACCTGCTTATCTGAATGGTTCTGTAACACACTAAGTCGAATAAACTGATTTTGATTGGAAAACTTTTGTGGAATTGCCAGCCATGAAGCAATTTGCTCAGCCACTTCTTTGCCTACTCTATCGCTGATAAACGTGAGGATCAGGTGTAAATAGCTGTGTGCTGCGCCGGCGGTATAAACGTCATTACTGCGAAAAACAATTTCATCGGATTTAAAGTCAATATGAGGAAAATACTTAGCAAAAAATGGAGCCAACCACCAACTGGCCGTGATCTGATGTTTATCGAGTAAACCCGTACTTGCCAGATAAGCAACACCGCAGCATCCAGCAAGATGAAAACGACAATGACGGTGTACATCATTAAGCCCTCTTAGTGCCTCCTTAACCTGCATACACTGTTGCCATAAAGCGCTGTGGCCACTGTAATGTGCGCCTACCCAGATCATGGCATCATAATCTTGTAAATCCGCCAAAGTACTGTCGCATTGAATCTTCAGCCCCTGACTACTGACAACCTCAAGTTCACTGGTTAGCGCAGCGATCTTCCAGCTAAAAAAAGACCGCCCCAGAACTTGATTAGCTACGTTTAATATGTCGATCACCCCAGTCAGTGCACTGGCAAACACTTTCGGCGGGCACACAAGTACGATCCGCATGTCACTTTCAACCCAAATTTCGTCAATATTGACACAGTAACTTAGCCACCTGATTAGATAAAGTAAAGCCAATCTCATTTACAGAAGGAACAACCCAATGTGGATCCACATCCCAATATTCTTTTTAGTGTCTCTTTATACTCTATTGTGGTTTATAACTGCCAGTCTGCGGATCCGCGCTGTCTATCAGCGCAAAATAACACTGTCAGACATCCGCTTTGTCAGTAAAGAAGGCTTTCCCGAGCGCATCCGATTATTGACCAACAGTTATGACAACCAGTTCCAGTTACCCCTTTTGTTTATCTGCTTGTTACTGATGCTGCATATTCAGGGGATCCAAGGGCAACTATGGTATGTATTCAGCACAGTATTCGTTACTGCACGTTACTGGCATTGCTATGAGCATATACTTGGCCAGAACCTCAAAATGCGTACGCTCGCCTTTGCCCTTGGCAGTATCACTCTGTTTATCGCGTGGTTCACACTGCTGTGGCAATCACTATAAGTAAGCCCCTATTTTATAGCTAGTAAAACAATAACAATGCCATTATGATCACTCTCGATAGAGCAGCCACAGAGTTGGTTTTGTGGCTGGTGTACTCTCCATACAACCGGAAGTTTACTTAGTGGCCAATTTTGCAACTCACTTCAAAGCAGCGGTGGTAGTTAGTGCCGCCGCATCATCCGTTATACTGGCAACCAGCCTTGCCGATATGAGTGATATACTGCTGTTATTTATATTAGGTGCGCTAGCTGGGCTTCTGCCAGATCTTGACGCCGACAAATCACGCTCGTTAAATAGTTTGTTTTCGATATTTGCACTGTGTGCAGCCATTGGACTGCCACTGGCCATCGAGTTTCATTCTCTGCTCAGCATCTGGTTGTCCGGGCTGGGCGTCTATCTGCTCATCATGTATGGTCTGAAGCCTATATTTGAGAGCTATACCATTCACCGCGGCGCAAGCCATTCGCTGTTGTCTGTGCTGATGTTTGCCATCATCACAGTTAATATCCCTTTGTATTTAGGTAAAGGGCTGCCTTTTGCGCTGTCGTGTGGTGTGATGGTTGTATTAGGCATGCTAACCCATTTAATCCTCGATGAATGCTACGCAGTAGACATCAACAATAATGAATTGAAAGCCTCATTTGGCAGTGCACTCAAACCCGTTGCGACCAGTGCGCCGCTGGCCTCTGTACTTCAGATAGGTGTAGTGCTGCTGGGTAGCTATTTATTGCTCCCTCATTACGAGGACATATCCGAGGTCATTCGGCTCTGGCAAAGCAAACTGATAAGCCTGCCTTTACTGCCAGATATGGACACTTTGAAACGGTTTTATTAATCGAAGGTGAGTTCAGCAACTAGGTTAGCTGCTGAACTCCGTACTTATCGATGTATTACGGACAGGTGTAGCTGGGTGCCAGACCCTTTGCGACTTCCCACTTTGCGGTTAACAATGAAGCCGGTCCCTTGCTGTCATGTGACAATTCCCAGTTCATGATACCGCCGGCATTAAGCTTTGCGTATTCTGTTTTGGCACGGATAGTTGGAATACCATTATAATAACTGCTGCCATCCGTATCCCGGCAGGCATTAGCAGGGTTTTCCTGGACCAAAGTCCGATATGCCTTCCAGGTTGGACGCGCATAAAAAGGCACACCTAATACAGTTTTTTCCTTACTCAGACCGCGACTCTGCCAGTATGCTATAGAGTCTTTGGCATACTGCATAGACGCATGATTGCCATTGTTCGCATCGTAAGCCATCAGGTTCAGAAAATCGATATCCTGGAATACAGACTCCAGAACACCACCGCCTGTATAGCCTAACGCAACAACCGCAGCGGTCAGGAACTTACCACGAGCACGCAACTCTACGCTCAGTTCCTTCATTAACAACGCGTAGTTATTTGCTGATGTGCCAGGATCTGGATATTCCCAGTCCATATCTACACCATCCAGGTTGTGTAGCTCTACGAAGGCCATTACTTCACGTACAAACGTCGCGCGACCTTGTGCCGACGCAGCAAATGTTTCAAATGCGCTGTCATCGCCACCATTCCAGCCACCTATAGCAATACCAACTTTTACATTGTTTGCATGCGCAGAATTTACCAGCGCTGTCATTTTACTCAAATTTTCAAGTGGCTGAAGTGTGCCATCTGCGTTAGGTAACAAGAATGAGTAATTGATATGCGTCAGTTTATCAAACTGGATATCACTGACAGCCCCCTGCCAGCTTGGGAAGTAGCCGACAATTTTAAAATTAGGATCACCCGGCGGGAAATCATCGGCAGCGACTGTAAAGTTTACAGCGCTGGATTCCCCTCTACCGCCTGCGGCATCGACTGCAAATACCTGTAACTGATGACTGCCTAGCCCTTGTGCTTGCCAGGGCACAGAATACGGCGCGGTATTATCTGTCGCAATCAGCGTACCATCGATAAAGAATTCAGCCCGCTCAATCGCAACATTCTGTGGATGAGAAACAGATGCAGTCAAATCGATAGGCGTCCCTATAATAATGCTCGCGTTATTGCTTGGTGAGGTGACCGTTACTGACGGTACCGGCTCAGTTGCATCACAATTACCATCCTTATTCCATACAGCATAGGTAGTGGAGTTATTTGCGGGATTTTGATTCTGAGTCCACCACTTTGCGGTATAACTCACAGACTGATAAGTGACTGAGTCCCCTTTGGTATAGACACTTTGAGCCTGCCAGTCAGTTAAGTTACTACAGTCCACCGCAAGCGCGACTTCCATTGCACCAAGCAATGGCAGCGCCATTAATAAGTTTTTATATTTCATTACCTTTTCCATGTTGTATTTGTCGGTAAACGCAGGCCGCACCGACGTTTAAAGAGTTGATGACCTGCCCTCCCAGAGTAATACCATTTTGATTAATTAACTGGTCATTTTTATCCAGTCTCTAAAGCATAGTGATTTCACCCTGTCAGCACATGAGATAAACGCATTCCATGCTTCACTGACCTGATCCAAAATGTCTTCGTAGCT